>JAQTSP010000043.1 GCA_028711205.1 Eubacteriales bacterium
GCGGATGACTGCCTGGGTACCCGCATCTCCGCCTTTAACGATCTGCGTCGTCGCGGGATCGATACCGTTTTCGCTGAGAGCGTCTTTAACATCCTGAACGTCATAGGCCTCGCCCAGTTCGATGGTGAGTATGCTGCCGCCTGTAAAATCGATTCCAAGATTCAGGCCGCCGAATATAAACCCGACGATCAAAGCAATAAGCACGATCGCGCCCGAGAGAGCCAAAAAATACTTGGATTTATTCATAAACTGCATATCAGTG
The DNA here is from genome assembly GCA_028711205.1 of Eubacteriales bacterium. Classification (GTDB taxonomy): domain Bacteria; phylum Bacillota; class Clostridia; order Christensenellales; family SZUA-584; genus JAQTSP01. Next base: position 263 of record JAQTSP010000043.1, read on the forward strand.
ACCTCCTTTTGCGGCGAGTTCTGCCGTGGGCGGTTTGACTGTATAAAGCTTTATATTCTTGACATTAAAGTTCATGACAACCTTTAAAAGCGATTTTGTGACAACGATCGCGGTGAACATGGACGTCACAATGCTGATGACCAGCGTATAGCCAAAGCTTTTCACTGTGCCGACGCCAAAAAACGCGATCACGATAGCCGCCATAACAGTCGTGATGTTCGAGTCGATGATCGTCCGCATCGCCTTGGAGAAACCGGCGTTGAGTGAAGCCCTCAGCGTTTTGCCCGATCTCAGTTCCTCTTTAAACCGCTCGAAAATGATCACGTTCGAGTCGACCGCCATGCCGATACCGAGTATGATACCCGCAATACCAGGCAATGTCAGCTGTATGGCCGGAATGGCCGCAAGCAGCAGCAGCATGATAAACATGTATATCGAAAGCGCGATACACGCCACAACCCCGGGCAGGCGGTAATAGACAAGCATGAACAAAAACAAAAGGCCAATGCCGGTAAGCCCGGCAAACAGGCTTTTTGACAGCGCCTCCTCACCAAGCGACGCGCTGATCGACCTGTTTTCTATCTCGTTGATCACAAGCGGCAATGCGCCCGACTCGATCTGTATTGCAAGATCGCTCGCTTCTTCAAGCGTAAAAGGGTCGTTATCGCCTCCGGAGATATATCCCTCTCCGGTGGTGATCGGAGTCTTCACATTCGCCGTCGTGATGGTCTCGCCGTCAAGCTTGATGGAAATCGTTTCACCGTTTTCGTATGCCGTTGTGGTCATCTCTCCGAAAAGAGCCGCACCTTCAGAGTTAAACGTCACTTTCACGACAGGTTCATCATCGTCACCTGTCACATATACGGCGGCCTGTTCGACCTTGGCGCCCGTCAGTATCGTTTCCCCGTCCGCATTTAAAAACTCAAGCAGCCCTGTCTCGCTGATAAACGCGAGTATCTCGCTCGGGTCCTGCGTTTCGCTGGTTTCATTGATCGGAACTTCGACCCTGATCCTGTCCGCTCCCTGCTGTACGACAGTGGCTTCCGTATAGCCCTTTTCGTCCAGCCTGTTTCGCAGAACGCTGATCGTCGTTGCAATTTTTGCGTTATATTCCACCGTATCAAAATCTTCCTGATCCGCTTCGTATACAGCATAGACGCCACCTGTCAGATCAAGTCCCAGATTGACCTGCTTATACAGCGGATCAACCCGGTATATCCCTATCCCAAAGCCGGTCATACCAAAATACGCGACGGCGCCGATAAGTAATATCGTGATCACCAGCGTCAGAATGTTGCGTGTTTTCATATCCTGCCCGCTTCCTCCTTATGCATGATTAATGTTTTATGATAAAAACTCATTCCAGTCCCTCCCCATCCGGTGATACGCCCACCGAACCGTATTCTACATTTTCAAGCACTCAAGCTTCGCGGCCAACTCATCATCTGACAGATTCCCCCTGCTCTGTTTCATACAAGGCATAGACACCGTCTCTTGGTTCATACACAGCCATAACGATGAGCAAAACGGCAGTGCCCGTCAGAGTTGTGCGCCGGTTTATACCCCTGCCGCTTTCTTTCAATTGCTTTTCTTTTCAAAACTCATTCCATTATATACGTGGGCTATCAAATAGTCAACAACGGCTGTCGCACAGTCAAAGTCATGCTGTTCCAGTCAAATAATATTGAAAAAAAGACGGCGCGCGGCGCCAATCACGCTTCAAGGGCTGCCATACGAACAAAATCCAGATGGCAGCGGGTTGTATGGTATTTGTTTCCCTTTTCTTAGAAAGACATGAAAAAACAATGTAATCCTTTATCCTTGACAAATAAAAATTTAAGTGATATATTGTGTATGCACGATATATACAATTTTAGGAGGTAAATGAACTGATGGAGATGCTATCCGTTCAAAACTTGAGCAAAAGGTATGAAAAGTTTGAGCTCAAGAACGTATCCTTTGCATTGGAGAAAGGCTACATTATGGGCTTTATCGGCCGCAATGGCGCGGGCAAGACGACAACGCTTAAAACCATGCTGAATCTGGTGCATGCCGACAGCGGCAAAGCCGTTGTTTTTGGGAAAGAGTTTTCAGATAATGAGCTTGCCATCAAACAGCAGATCGGCTTTATGTTCGGCGGCGCAAACTTTTATCCCAAAAAGAAGCTGAAAACCGTCACAAGCGTTGTCAGAAGGTTTTATAACGAATGGGACGACGCGGCATATGAACGCTACCTGAAAAGATTTGATCTGGACGAGGATAAAAAGGTTGACGAACTGTCTCAGGGCATGAAGGTCAAATACGATCTGACTTTAGCGCTGTCGCATAACGCAAAGCTGCTTATATTGGATGAACCGACGAGCGGACTCGATCCGGTCTCGCGTGACGATTTGCTGGAATTGTTCCAGGAGCTCATTGAAGACGGGGAAAGGAGCATTTTGTTCTCGACGCAGATCACGTCGGATCTGGAAAAATGCGCCGATTTCATCACATATATCAAGGACGGCAAAATTGTTGCCAGCACCAATAAAGACGATTTTTTAGGTTCCTATAAAATTGTGAAAGGAACGGTCGAACAGCTCACCGAAGAGACAAAGCACAGGCTCATTGGTTACAAGAAAAACGCGTTCGGGTTTGCGGGACTCATCAAAACGGAGAATTTGCCGTCCGGCGGTTGCCTGGACGTGTTTGCGGCCGATATTGAATCCATCATGATTTATTTTGAAAAGGAGCAAAAGGATTGACCATGAAGAATTTATTAATCAAAGAGTTTAAACTGGCACTCAATCCGGGTACCTATTTTTACCTGGCTTGCAGCGCGATGCTGCTGATCCCGAGCTACCCTTATTTTGTGGCTTTTATCTACACGTTCATCGGCTTTATCACCGTATTCATCCTAAACAGGGAGAACAAGGATATCCTTTTCACGGCATCTCTGCCGATCCGAAAGCGGGATACGGTTAAGGCCCGGATTTCCACGATCGCCATAATTGAGCTGATGCAGATCGCTACCGCCGTACCGTTTGCCGTCATCCGGGGCCTTATCAACCCGGAAGGCAACGCGGGCGGTATTGATGCAAACCCGGCGCTCTTCGGATTCGTCTTCGTGATGTATGCCCTGTTCAATACCATCTACTTTCCCATGTTCTATAAAACCGCATATAAGGTGGCATGGCCGCTCATTATTTCATGTTCGGCCGTAACAGTTTATATTTTTGCCGTTGAAATCGCCGTTCAATCCGTCCCAGTTCTTAAGACATATTTGGATACGCTGGATGCCGGATATGCTGTGACACAGCTTTTGGTATTGATCGCCGGAATCGCGGTCTTTGTGTTGTCCGCTGTGTTTGCCTTTAAAAAGGCGGCGAAGCGCTTCGAAAAAGTGGATTTGTGAGGCATGAATGAATATCGTCATTTCAAATACATCAGACAAACCGATTTACCAGCAGATGTTTGAGCAGATAAGCGCACAAATCATCAAAGGCGAGCTCACAAGAGACTTCTGCCTTCCGCCGATCCGAACGGTTGCCAAAGAGCTTCGGATCAGCGTCATTACTGTGAAAAAAGCCTGGGAAGAACTTGAACGCCAGGGTTTTATTTATACAATGGTTGGAAAGGGGTGCTTTGTGGCGCCCCTGCTGCCGGATGAACTGGGCAGCAAACGGAACGTGCTGGCATATGAAAAATTAAAAAAAGATATTGAATATTATAAGGTGCTCGGGCTCTCGCTTTCCGACATTCTTGATCTGATAAAACGCTGTTATTAATTATATAAAAATATTTCCATGACCACGAGAATGCGCGATGTTTCCCATATTATTTATGACTGCCCAAATCACACTTTACAGATCAAACAGGCTGAGCTGGTTGCTTTGGATCAGGCCTCTAAGGCAGCCGTTTTCCTCAAGCTTCTGCACAACCGCGCTCGATATGCCGGCGCGGGCTTTCAAATCCTCAACGGATATGAACTTGCCGGCTTCCCGCGCGGTGGCGATGCCTTTTGCCGCGGCTTCTCCCGTGTTGCCGAGCGCCGTAAACGGCAGCCGTATCCCGTCGCTCTCGATGATACAATTGACAGCATCGGATCTGTAAAGATCAACCGGCAGAAAATCGATGCCGCGTTCTATCATCTCCAGCGCGACCTCGAGTATCGTGAGCTGTGAGAGCTCGAGCGCCGAGGCCGATTTGCCCTGCGCTTCTATTTTGGCGATCGCTGCGCGTACCGTCTCGCCCGAATGAAGGTACCTGGCGTCGAGGTTATCGGCGCGCACCGAAAAATATGTCGCATAAAACGCGCGCGGATGATGCACCTTGAAATACGCGATACGGAGCGCCATCGTCACGTACGCGACCGCATGCGCCTTCGGGAACATATACTTGATCTTCTGGCATGAATCGATGAACCATTCGGGCACACCCGCCTCTCTCATGCCCTTTTGTCCCGCTTCTGAAACGCCGCTGCCCTTTCTCACCGACTCCATGATATAAAAGGCCTGTGTCGCGTCCATGCCTTTGGACATCAAATAGTTCATGATATCGTCGCGTGTGCATATCGCCTCTCTCAGCGTTGCCGTACCCTGTCTGATCAGCTCGGCGGCGTTGTTGAGCCACACGTCCGTGCCATGCGACAGTCCGCTGATGCGCACCAGCTCGCCGATCGTCGTCGGCCTGGTCTCAACAAGCATCTGCCTGACAAACTTTGTGCCGAATTCCGGAATACCGAGACTGCCGACCTTGCAGCCCATGATCTGATCGGGTTTCAGCCCCAAAGCGTCAGGCGATGAAAACAGTGACAGCGTCGCCTTATCGTTGATCGGCACGTTTTTCGGGTCGATGCCCGTGATGTCCTGCAGCATATGAAGGGCCGTCGGATCGTCGTGCCCCAGTATATCAAGCTTGATCAGCCTGTCGTGGAGCGATCCGAAATTATAGTGCGTTGTCACGCTTGTGGCTTTCATATCGTTGGCCGGATACTGTATCGGCGTAAACTCATGGATGTCCCTGTTCTTGGGCAGTATGATCAGGCCGCCCGGGTGTTGGCCGGTCGTGCGCTTTGTACCCGAAACGCCCTGGGTCAGCCGGTTGATCTCCGCTTTTGTCGCCGCGATGCCTTTTTCCTGTATATAGGCCTTGACAAAACCGTAGGCCGTCTGGTCTTTGATCGTGCTGATCGTACCCGCTCTGAATACGTGGTCTTCTCCAAAATACTCGAGTATGAATTTGTGCGCCTCGGGCTGGTAGAGCCCTGAAAAATTGAGGTCGATATCCGGCACCTTGTCCGCGTTGATGCCGAGGAACACGGCAAACGGTATATGGAACCCTTCGCGTCCAAGGTCCGCGCCGCAGACGGGGCAGCTTTTTGAGGGCAGGTCGGGTCCGCACGCATAAACCTCGCTGTCCACATCAAAATCGCTGTGCCGGCAGTCCGGGCATACATAGTGCGGCGGCAGCGGATTGACCTCGGTGATGCCCGCCATCGTCGCCGCGAACGAAGAACCGACGGATCCTCTCGAACCGACGAGATACCCATCGTCCAGCGAATGCCGCACAAGCTCGTACGCGATATAGTAAAGCACGCCGTATCCGTGTTTGATGATCGCCTCAAGTTCGAAAACAAGCCGTTCTTCCACGACAGGCGGAAGCGGATCGCCGTAGAGAGCCCTTGCGTTGTCAAACGCCATGGCCTGCAGTTTTTCGGCCGCGCCGGGTATCTCGGGCATGGCCGGCTCGTCCGGCAGCAGCTTGATGTCCTCGGTCTCGGCCGCGACCGCCCGCGTGTTGTCGATCACGATCTCCCTTGCCTTCTCTTCACCAAGATATGAAAACTCTGACAGCATCTCGTCCGTCGTCCTGAAATAGAGCGGCGCCTGATTGTCCGCGTCGGTATACCCCTGCCCGTACATCAGTATGCGCCTGAAATACTCGTCCTGCGGCTCTAAAAAATGTGCGTCGCACGTGGCCACGACAGGCAGAGACAGCGTCTCGCCAAGCGCCACGATCTTTCTTGTAATGTCCCTTACACCCTCAATATTACGCAGCCTGCCTTCGCGTATCATAAACGCGTTGTTGCCGTCCGGCTGAACCTCGAGGTAATCGTAAAACAGGGCGATTTTCTGAAGCTCGCCGTCCGACGCGAACCGGAGTATCGCCTGTATGAGCTCTCCCTGTTCGCAGGCGCTGCCGACGATCAGCCCCTCCCGATGCTTTATCAGAAGCGACTTGGGCACCCGCGGCCGTCTGTAAAAATATTTGAGGTGCGATTCGCTGACAAGTTTATAAAGGTTAAAAAGCCCCTGAGCGTTTTTGCACAGCAGTATCACATGGTAATTTGGCAGGCTGTTCAAATTTGCGATATCGATACGGCCGGGGCTGCGCCTGACGGCATCCATCGCCATCTTCATGATCTGCGCCGTGCAAAGCGCGTCGTCCAGCGCGCGGTGATGGTTGAGCTCTATGCCAAGGTCTCCCGCCAGTTTGCCGAGGCTGTACGAGCGGTATCCCGGCAGCGTGCGGCGAAAAAGCCCCAGCGTATCAAGGCATTCGTTATCGAACACGATGCCGTTGTCGTCTCCGTGCTTTGCTAGAAAACTCATATCAAACGGCGCGTTGTGCGCCGCGAGATGCGCGCCGCCGATATATTGCTTGAACATCAAAAGCGCCTCTCCCATGCAGGGCGCGTCCGCAACCATCTCGTTCGTGATGCCCGTGGTATCTGTGATCTGCCGGCTAATCGGCTGCCCCGGGTTGACAAACGTGTTGAACGTATCGACGACCTCTCCGCGTCTTATGCGGACCGCGCCGATCTCAGTGATGCCGTTTGTAAGCGGATTAAATCCGGTCGTCTCGAGGTCAAATACGACGTATTCGTCCTCAAACTCTTCTTTATATACGTCGCCAATGTCGTCGATCATATACGCTTCCATACCGTATATGACCTTGACGCCAAGCTTCTTTGCCGTATCAAACGCGACCGGAAACGCCTGCACGACGCCGTGGTCGGTGATGGCGACCGCCTCGTGCCCGAATTCCGCCGCTCTTCTGACAACATCCGCTTCGTCCGCAACGGCGTCAAGCGCGCTCATGTTCGTGTGCATGTGCAGCTCGACGCGCTTTATTTCCGCGTTATCCTGCCTTTTTGAAGCCTCTGCCTCTTCAATGCTCTTGGCCATCAGGCATATCTCTTTTGAATAAGCGTCATAGCCGGCGCTGCCCGCCACCTTGACCGCGGCCGCGGATTTGAGCCTGCTTAGTATCGATTCGAGTTTGTCACGGCTGACGAACGCCTTGCACGTCACCGACGATGTGCGGTCCGTCACGCTGAAAACCACGATGGATTTTTTGCCGCGCGTCTCGTCTTTGATGTTAAAAGAATTGACGCTGATCACTTCGCCGCTGACGGTGCACAGCCCCGTCGTTTCGTCGATGTCCCTGATGCATATCACATCGCCCGGTATGCGCCTTCCGTGGATCATGCCGTTTGGCGCCGATGGTTTTTCTTTTTTTGCCGTCGGTTTTTTTGGCTTTGGCATCATCACAACATTGTCAAGCAGCACCCGCTCTTTTTTGTCAGGCTTGTCGGCAACGCCCATATCCTCGTACCGCCCGGGCACGATGCGGACATCCATTCCGAAACACCCGCCGATATAACCGCAGAGGTATTCGCTGAGGCCGGACGCGGCAAACAGTTCTTTGCCGAAATCGTCCGCAAAATCAATATGATATGCGCCGCCTTTACAATACATCTTCGACCGCGCGATAAACGGCGTCAAAGCTTTGTTGACATGGCAGCAAAGCTCTTTGATATGCGTTTGCATGGGCACGCTGTCCAAATCCCCGGCGTCCCGGTACACAACAAAAAGCCGGGCTTTTTCGCCGACCGTGTCTTTGATGTATTGTTCCAATAACAGGAATTCTTTTACAGGCAGAAGATTGCTTGTGAAATAAACGAGGAATTCCCCTTTTTTGACGTCATGCTGAATTTTTTCAAAACGCAGATCATAACACGCATCGATATTGACGTGACTTTTCAGCGCGTCAAAAAAATCCCCTTTTCTCACAATGTCCCCCTAAAAATTCTTTTCTATATAATCCTTGAATACAGCCAATATATCACATTCAGCATATGTGCCGACAAGCGTGCCTTTCGAAAAAAGCGCGGCCTTCCCCTTGCCTCCCGCGATGCCGATATCCGCGTGTCTCGCTTCTCCCGGCCCGTTGACGATACAGCCCATCACCGCCGCTGTGACCGGCTTGTCCATTTCTGTCAGTATCTGCTCGACTTTGCGTGCGAGCGACTCGACATCGATGCTCGTTCTGGCGCATGTCGGGCAGCTGATGACCTCGGGGAAAAACGTCCGCAGCCCTGCGCTCTGCAGTATGCGCTTTGCCGCGTCGATCTCCTGCACAGGATCGCCGGTGATCGACACGCGTATGGTGTCGCCGATACCGTCCACGAGCAGCGCGCCAAGCCCGACCGCCGATTTGATAACCGCGCTCATGTACGTCCCCGCTTCGGTGATACCGATATGCATCGGCGCGTCGCACGCATCCGAAAACAGGCGGCATGCCGCGACAGTGTCGGGCACAGACGATGATTTGATCGACACGACCACGTTATAAAAATCCATATCATAGACAAAGCGGACGCTGTTCATCGCGCTCTCGGCCAATGCGATGGGTATCGGGCCGCCGTATTTGCCTGTCAGCTCTTTTTCCAGAGACCCGGCGTTGACGCCGATGCGTATTGCGGCGCCGTTTTGCTTCGCGCAATCCACGACCTTTCTCAGCGCGGCGTTGCCGCCGATGTTACCGGGATTGACACGTACCTTGTCGGCGCCGTTTTCGATCGCCCGTACGGCCAGCTCCGCGTCAAAATGCACGTCCGCGATCAGCGGCACGCCGATATTTTTTTTGATCTCTCGAAACGCTCCCGCGCAGTCGGCATGATAAAACGCGCACCGTACCGCCTCGCAGCCGGCGGCTTCAAGACGCCCGATCTGCGCGCACGTCTCCTCGGCGTCCTGCGTATCTGTGTTTGTCATCGATTGTATCAGCACATCGCGGCCGCCGCCGATGGTCACGCCGCCAAACGATACCTGCCGTGTGCGGTTCGTCATCATGCTAGCCCCCGAAGATGCTTTTGATCGAATTGCCCGTGATATCCTGATATGTAATGAGTATCACCAGCACAAAAAACAGTGCAAAACCGACCAGATGGATGAACCCCTCGATGTTTCGCGGCACCGGTTTCTTGAATACCTTTTCGATACCGATAAACACAAGCCGTCCGCCGTCAAGCGCGGGCAGCGGCAGTATGTTGAACACCGCAAGGCTGGCGCTGATAGCCACGCCAAGCCTCAGCACATACTCGAAGCTGCTTCTCAGCGCCTCGCCAAGAACGTCGACAATGCCCACGACGCCCACGGCATTCTCCATACCCTTGCCTGTAAATATGCCGAGTATCGCGACAAGCGTTTCTTTCAAAAGAAGAAACATCCATTTGAACGACAGCGCGATAGCCTCAAAAAAACCGAAATACACACGCCCCGGCCCATATGTGAAGCCGGCCTTTAAGCCGTGTTCCTCGTAATACTGAAGCGGTATATCAAACTCAAGCTCTTGTCCGTCCCTTAGCACGGTGAGTTGTATGGATTCTCCGGATGCCGCATTCTGAGCGGCCTGCACCTCCATATAAAAATCCATCTCGACGCCGTTCATCTCGACGATCATATCGCCCGCCATCAGCCCCGCCTGCTCCGCCGGGCTGTCCTCCCAGACTTCGCTGACCGTTGGCACATAATCGCCGAAAGCGCACAGGACGATAACGACCAAAAGAAACGCAAACGCAATATTAAACACAGGGCCTGCGGCAATCGTCAGCGCGCGCCTGCCCGCCGGCTGGTGATTGAACGCCAATTTATCGTCAACATCCTGGTCTTCACCATAAAATTTCGTAAAACCGCCAAGAAATATCCATCTGACAGAATAAATGATGTCGTTTTTAACCCACTGTTTGATCTTCGGCCCGAAACCGACGGCAAATTCGACAATTTTTATATGGCAAGCCCTGCCGATGCTGTAATGCCCAAGCTCGTGAACCATGATAATAATACCGACAAACAGCAACGCGCCGACATAGCTCAATATCGTTACAACAGTATCCAAACACTACCTCCTGTTATTATCATTATACCATAAGGCAAGGTGCAAAATGCGTACACCGTTAAAAATTATTGTAAACATATTTCTTAACTTGCGTATCCGTGTTGTATATGTCAAGCAGCGTATTGGCTTTGAGATGTGCAAACTTGTTCATCGCGAAAGCAATGCTTTTTTCGATGTCACCAAACGAGATCTTTTTCTCAAGAAAGAGCTCGACCGCCGCCTCGTTGGCCGCGTTCATGATTACCGGTATCGCGCCGCCTTCGCGCAGGGCATCCATCGCGTGGCGAAGGCAGGGAAACTTGTCCGTGTCTGGCGCCTCAAACGTCAGCGTCCCAAGCGCTGCAAAATCAAGATGCCCCACGACGCTCCCCAACCGTTCGGGATGCCCGAACGCATACTGTATCGGCTGGCGCATATCCGTGGGCCCCATCTGCGCGATCACCGCGCCGTCGCTGTATTCGATCATCGAATGAATGATGCTCTGCCTGTGCACGACCACATCGATCATTTCGGGCGTTATATCAAAAAGCCACTTCGTCTCGATGATCTCAAGGCCCTTGTTCATATACGTTGCGCAATCGACGGTGATCTTTTTGCCCATGCGCCAGTTTGGGTGCCGGAGCGCCTGCTCAACCGTCGCGTTTTGTATCTCCTCTTTGCTCCACCGCAGGAACGGGCCACCCGATGCTGTCAGTATCACACGCCTGAGGCCCGTGGTATCCACACCTTTTAAACATTGGTAGACCGCACAGAGCTCGCTGTCAACAGGAAAGATCTCCGCCCGGGAGAGTGCCTGCTTTTGTTTGACAATATGGCCGCCGCAAACCAGCGCCTCTTTGTTGGCAAGCGCGATATCGGTGCCCCGGTCAAGGCACTCGATCAGCGGCGGAAGCCCCGCGATGCCCACAACGGCGATCAGCACAACGTCCGGATCGCCTTCCCGGCACGATTCGATAAGCCCCTGTATGCCGAACCCGACCTTGACACCCTTCGGCACCTTTTTTTCAAACTCGGCATCTCCGCTCGTACCGGTGAGGCCGATATACTTGACGCCGAATTTCTTCGCAAGCGATATCAGCGTGTCGCTGCTTTTATGCGCCGTCAGCGCGGTCACACAAAAGCGTTCAGGTGATCTTTCAATGATGTCCAGCGCCTGCCGTCCGATAGAACCGGTCGCGCCGAGAATCGCGATTTTTTTCATTATTAAGTCCTTTTACGTATTTCCTATACGTTGGATATCAGATAAGAAAACAAAAATACGATCGGGCAGATGAACAGCACGCTGTCAAGCCTATCCATCATGCCGCCGTGTTCTCCCATTATTTTACCATAATCCTTCGTGCCATACTTTCTTTTTACGATCGAAGCCGCGAGATCGCCGAACTGCGTCAGCACGGACAGTACAAACCCCAGGAGAAGATACCAATATGGGCTGATACCGACGCCAAACGCCGTTTGTACAAGGTCGCCAAGCAAATAGACCGCCAGTGTCCCAAGCACCGTGCCGCCGACAGCGCCCTCAACCGATTTTTTCGGGCTGATGGCCGGGATCAGCTTGTGCCTGCCAAAACATATCCCGACAAAATAAGCAAACGTATCGGTCACGGCCGATGCAGAAAATGCAACAATCATCATAAACCGCGACAGCGCCGTGTCGGATATGCACATGATCGCCAGTAAAAACGCGTATAGCAGCCCGGGATATACCATGGAAAATACCGTTATCAGTCCGTCGCCAAAATCTCTGCCCGAGAGAACAAGTACGATAAAGATACCAAGCAGCGCAACCGTAAAAAGCGCCATGATGCCCATAAAACCGCCTGCAAACTGGTAAACGGGGTAAAGAAGCACCGCAAAAGCATAACCGATGGGCTTGATCGGGCGTGCACCGCTCATCCCCGCTACGTTCATCATCTCGTGCATGCACAGAACGCCCACCGCCGCAACCGCAATCTTTCCGAACAACCCGTGAAAATAGACCACGGAAACAAGCAATGCCAGCGCCGGAAGCGCGTAGAGTATTCTCTTTACCAATTGATTACCTCCAAAACCACCCCCAACGGCGCTATGCGCCCGCCGGGGACCCCAGAACTATATGCCACCAAAACGGCGGTCTCTTGCCGCAAAAACTTTTAGCGCTTTGGCATACTCGGCTTCGTCAAAATCCGGCCAAAGCGTATCCGTAAAATAAAACTCGGCGTATGCCATCTGGTATAAAAGAAAGTTGCTTATTCTCGCTTCCCCGCTGGTGCGTATCATCAGATCCGGATCCGGCTGGCCCGCCGTATCAAGCAACGACGACAGATACGCCTCATCGATGCTGTCAGGGCTTGTGCCGTCCGCTATTGCTTTTTTGACGGCGGCCATGATCTCCTGCCGCGCACCGTAGTTGATCGCCATGTTGACTGTGAGCCCCGTGTTGTCTTTGGTCGTCTGCTTGGCCCGCGCGATCTCATCCGCAACTTCTTTTGGAAGCTTTGAGATATCGCCCAGTGTGTTGATGCGCACATTTCTTTCGTGAAGCTCATGGAGTTCCTGCCGAAGGTACTCCAAAAGCAGCTTCATCAGCGTATTGATCTCATCCTTCGGGCGTTTCCAATTCTCGGTGGAAAGCGCGAACAGCGTCAGATACCGAATACCGACATCCGAGCTCATGCGGATAATCGTGCGCACACGCTCCGTGCCGGCCCTGTGCCCGGCCGAGCGCGGCAGGCCGCGCCGCTTTGCCCATCTGCCGTTGCCGTCCATGATGACAGCCACATGGGAAGGCAGCTGCTGTTTATCGATGCTGCTGTAAACGTCCGTATTCTGTTTTTTCTTCCTGCCAAACAGAATATCCGCTATCGCGCCCAATACACTCTCGCTTTCTCACCCCGCAAAACCATCAGCTTTTCGAGTCTCCCGTATCATCCCGCATCTTTGTTTTAAAATATGATACGGTTATTTCAATGCTATTATTACCAATCACACGCTGGCGTATAACACGCGCGCTGTCCGCGTCCTCGACACCGCGCTTTGATATGTATTCAATCCTGCTGACGCAAAATCCCATCGAGGAAAGAAGTTCTGCCGCAGCGTGCTCTTCATAACCGATGACGCACGGTATCATACTTCCATAATTTCCGCTTCTTTTTCCTTTACAATTTCATCGATCATGCGGATATTCTCATCGGTCAAGTCCTGCACCTCTTTTTCAAGATCGACATAATCGTCTTCGGTGATCTCGCT
>JAQTSP010000044.1:0-525 GCA_028711205.1 Eubacteriales bacterium
ATTCGGGTTTACCGATAAATATCATCAGATCATGGTATTGACCGCCGCGGGCGAACCGATAGAATATTGATAAACCACCCCAACAACACCGGAAATCAGACAAAAGAATGCACCATACGATGCATTCTTTTTTGTGTCCATCAGATCTATGTGACCTGATAAATCAATATTCTGTGCGCTTTTTTTGCGGTCGCAAAAAGGTCTGCCATACTGAAAATCATCCTCGTGCCGAAACTTAAACGACGGGTTTCTGTGCCCGATGTAAAATACTGTTCTTCGATAAACCGCATTCCCCATCGCTCAAGCGCTTCGGGGTCGTCGATGCCCCAGTTGATTTTTGCGCCGGTTTTTTTCAGCGCCGGATGATTGTTCGCGTGCTTTGCCGTGAGGGTGCTGTATGCGTCGAAGATCAGCGTATAACCACCGATTTTTTGCTTGAGGCGGCCGATCAGTGTTTTGATCTCATCTTCTTTAAGGTACATAAAAAGCCCTTCCGCGATAACGATATAATGCTCTTTGCCCGAG
>JAQTSP010000044.1:535-13558 GCA_028711205.1 Eubacteriales bacterium
TCCATTCGGGCTGCGTCACGGAAGATGCGACAAGATGGTAAGTTGCCGTTTCCTTATAAAAATGTCTGCGCAGCGCGATCACTTCTTCAAAATCCACGTCATACCAGTCGACAGTATGATTTTCGATGCGCGCGTACCGGCTGTCGAGGCCGCAACCCAGGTGCAAAGCGGCGCAGTCCGTCTTTTCTGCAAGAAAATCTTTTGCGAAGCCGTCCATCATCTTTGCCCTGATACACATCATGATGTTGGTTTTTTCAGGTATCTTCAGCGACGCAAAATCGTAATCGATCCGGTTTAAGATTTCGACGGCCTTTTTGTCAAAAAGCACCGGTGTCGGTTTATGACTCTCTTTGGATTTACCGAACAGCGGTATCAGCAAAGTCTCTTTTTCCTGTGTCAAAACAATCTTATCCATATGTTGCCTCCCGGGTCTGGCCGGCCATAGTTTTCATGATACGCTAAAATATCGTCCTGTCGGCGATCTCACCAAGCAGCATATGGAGGAAGTCGCCGCCGTTTATCTCACCAAGGTCGCCTTCGCCTCTCTTTCTGATCGCCAGCGTCGCGTTCCCGGTTTCGTTATCGCCAGCGACGGCGATGTAAGGGATGCGCTCGCTGCGCGCTTCGCGAATTTTATAGCCGATCTTCTCGCTGCGGTCGTCAAGCGTGACGCGGACGCCCGCCGCTTTAAGCCGCTGTTCCCATTCTTTTAGGTATCCGATCGATCTGTCGGTAATGGACAGCAGGCGTACCTGCTCGGGCGCCATCCAGAGCGGCAGCGCGCCCGCGTATTTCTCGATCAGCATCGCCAGCGTACGTTCGTAGCAGCCGATCGAAGAACGGTGTATGATGTACGGTCGCTTTTTCTCTCCGTTTTTGTCGATATAGCTCATGTCAAACCGATCCGCCAGCGCGAAGTCGATCTGCACGGTAAAAAGCGTGTCCTCTTTGCCGTACACGTTCTTAAACTGGAGATCGAGCTTTGGTCCGTAGAACGCAGCCTCACCGTCAGCTTCTTTGTATTGGAGGCCAATCTCGTCTAATATCACTTTCATCATCCGCTGGGTTGTATCCCACGCCTCTGGGTCGTCGATATATTTCTCCGTATTGCAGGGATCCCATTTGGAGAAGCGGTAGCGGATATCGCCTTCGATGCCGATGCATTTCATCACATAGCCGATAAGGTCGAGCACGGCCTTAAATTCGTCTGACACCTGTTCGGGCGTGCAGATGATGTGCGCGTCGGCCAGTGTGAACTGGCGCACGCGGATCAGCCCGTGCATCTCTCCGGAAGTTTCGTTGCGGAACAGCGTCGCCGTTTCGTTATAACGTATCGGCAATTCGCGATAGCTGTGCAGCTCGGAATTGTATATCATGAACTGGAACGGGCAGTCCATTGGCCGGAGCGCCAGGACCTCGCTGTCCTTAGCCTCGTCGCCCAAAACGAACATACCGTCCTTGTAATGGTCCCAGTGCCCGGATATTTTATAGAGGTCGCTCTTTGCTATAAGCGGCGTGCGTACAAGCTGGTAGCCTCGTTTTTCCTCTTCGTCTTCGATAAATCTCGACAATATCTGTATCACTTTCGCGCCTCTGTTCATGAGCAGCGGCAGCCCCTGGCCGACCGTGTCGCTGGTTGTAAAATACTTCAGTTCGCGCCCCAGCTTGTTGTGGTCTCTTTCTTTGGCTTCTTTAAGCATCTTTAAGTACGCAAGGAGCTCTTCTTGTTTCTCAAACGCGGTGCCGTATATTCTGGTCAGCATCTTGTTTTTCTCGCTGCCGCGCCAGTACGCGCCCGCGATGCTGAGGAGCTTGAAAGATTTGATCTTGGATGTCGACACGACGTGCGGGCCCGCGCAGAGGTCGGTAAAATCGCCTTGTTTATAAAAGCTGATGACCGCGTCTTCGGGCAGCTCTTTTATCAGCTCCAGTTTATACGGTTCGTCTTTCATGAGATTGAGAGCTTCTTCGCGCGACAGTGTAAACCGTTCAAGCGGAATATTTTCGCCGACGATGCGTTTCATCTCTTTTTCGATCTTTTCCAGGTCTTCGGCGGTAAAAGGTTTTTCAACATCGAAGTCGTAGTAATACCCTGTGTCTATCGCGGGGCCAATGGCCAGTTTTGCACCGGGAAAAAGGCGCAGTACGGCCTGCGCCATCACATGAGACGCCGTGTGCCAGAGTGCCTTTTTGCCCTCATCGTCGTCAAATGTCAAAATATCAAGCCTGCAGTCTTCGCCTATGACGGTGCCAAGATCGCGCGTCTCGCCGTTTATTTTTGCGGCCAGTGCCTTTTTGCCGAGATTCTGCGAGATTTGTTTCGCGATGCCCTGCGCCGAAAGCCCGTTCTCAAATTCTTTTACTGCTCCGTCTGAAAGTGTTATTTTCATATAAAAGCCTCCTTACATAAATTCTTCAAAATAAAAAATCCCGCGTACATAACGTACATGGGACGATTTTTATACCGCGGTTCCACCCATCTTCCATTCGATAATGGCAGCTCAATATGGCCGATAAGGGCGCCAACCCGTTGCGCACACAAGGCGGTTTTGCCAGAATACTGCGCACAGCACACTTTCAGCCCACGGCGTGCACGTCTCTGTTTGCGCCGATGTACCTGGCTACTTGTCCTTTATAAACGCACCATATCATTAATTATATGCCAACGAAACACGCAAGTCAATGCTATATCAGATTAGAACGGCCGCCCGACGTCCGTTCGTCGAGCCTGACCTTGTATAATATGCCCTGCGTTGTTTTGATGATGCCGAACACAAGCGCCACGATGCCAAGAAAAACGACATAGTTGATGCGAAGAAGCAGCGGAATGATCATCAGGCCGAGACCGATCAATACAAGCAGCGCGCCGATTCTTGTACCGCGTTTGCCGCCGCTTTGTTTTGCCTGTATGATGTCGAAAACGCCAAATACAATGAGCCAGGATGCCAGTATGACGCCGAGCAGCACAGGCGATTTATCAATGATGAGTATCAGAAGAAACAAGACGACATCGAGTATTCCGTGGACTAAAAAGGGAATAAAAAGCCGGTTATCGTTCTTGAGCTGTATCGCCTTAAAAAAGCAGTAAACCCCATAGACGAGAACACCCAGGCCAACGAGAAAAGTCAGCGTATCCAGAGCGGCATTGCTTGCATCCGGATCGGTATTATTGGATGCCAGTAAAAAGATCCCTGCCGCGATAATCAGCACGCCTGTTACGATAACGAGCCACCAGGGCATGCCTTTTTCATTTGCTTTCATTTTCAGACATTCGCTCCTCTCTGCTTGATATAAGCAGTTTGCATATGTAGATAATACCTCATATAGGCATAATAGACAACAGTATCATATATAAAGTACGTAAAAAAATTTTAAAAACCTTCTCCAAGCACTTCCTTGACGTCCGCGACGATGACAAAGGCGTGCGCGTCAATGCTTTTTACGAGCCTTTTGAGTTTCGTGCCTTCCGTCCGCCAGTTTAATACGCATAAAAGTACGCTTTTGTCTTTGCCGCTGTAGAGCCCTTTCGCGGTAAACGCCGTGACACCCCGGCCCATGTTCTGCATGATATTTTTTGCAATTTCGTCGCTTTTGTCAGAGATGATATAGAACGCTTTTGCGGCCGAGAGACCCACCGTGAAGAAGTCGATGATCTTTGTGGCGATAAAAAGCGACGCGATCGCATAAAGCGCCACCGTTGGCTCGAAAATGAGCCCTGCCGCCACGATCACGACAAAATCGATACCAAAAACAAAAGCGCTGATACCGATCGATTTGAATTTCGCGCTCAATATCTTTGCGGCCATATCGGTGCCGCCCGTGCTTCCGCCCGACCGGATGACAAGGCCGATGCCGATGCCGACAAGCGCACCGCCGTAAACACAGCCTAAAAACAAATCGTTGTTTGAAACGGGAATCGGCATGATCTCTGCCACCAATGAATAGAGAAGCAGCGCATAAGACGTTCTTATCGCAAAACTTTTCCCGAGCAATTTTAGCCCGAAGGCAAACAAAGGCACGTTGAGCACGATAATGCTGAGCCCAAGCGGTATGCCGAATATATGGTAAAATATGGTCGCGATCCCGCTGACGCCGCCCGCGGCTATTTTGCCCGGCACAAGAAAAAGGTTGAGGCCGGCAACGGCCACAATGACGCCGAGAGTGATCAGGATGTAATCTTTGGTTCTATGTTTCATGCGGGCTCCAATATCTCTGCGCGAAAAAAGCGGAAAAGTTGATCTCTTCCGCTTTAGTTTTTGCCGTTTTACATTTTTTTATCAAACCCCATACTGACGGAAATCGCCTCGTCTATGCGATGCATATCCTTTTCGCTGAGCCGTCCCAACTTCTTTATCAGCCTTGTTTTGTCGATCGTCCTGATCTGTTCCAGAAGGACGACGCTTTTTTCGGCCAACGCGTCTTCGTCGATAACGATATGTGTGGGCAACCGCGCTTTTTCAAGATTGGACGTGATGGCCGCAACGATGACCGTCGGGCTGAACCTGTTGCCGGTATCGTTTTGTATTATCAGCACAGGACGCACGCCGCCTTGTTCGGATCCGGTAACGGGGTTCAAATCCGCATAGTAAATATCTCCTCGCTCTATCATACTTCACCCCGCGTATACTGTTTTGGTCTCCCTTAATATTATATGACCAATCGGATAAAGGTGACAGCGGTTCAGCGAAGGAGGGACAGTGCGTTTTTGTAGAGTATGTTGTCGATATCGCCCGGGGGCAGGTCAAGCGATGTGATAGCGGCGATCTCGTCGTCCGCGCTTGTCCAGGGCGAATCGGTACCGAACAGTACGCGCTCAGAGCCGTGTTTTCGTATCATGCGCGTCATGCCCTCGTTCTTCAGCAGATAATACGAATACGATGTGTCAAGATATACAGGCAGGCCGAGCAGCAGTTCCTCGGCGTCACGCCAGAGGCCGTGCGCGCCCATGTGCGCGGCGACAATGGTCAGGCCGGGGACGGTATCCATGATGTTTTTGATCATCAGCGGCGTGCAATGAACGGGTGACGGGTATCCGATATCGATGCCGGAATGAAGCGCGAGTATTAACCCTAAATCGCGCAAGGCTTCGTACAGCGGCATCAGGCGCGCTTCATCGGCGAAAAAGTGCTGGTAATCGGGATGCAGCTTGATGCCTTTGAATCCGTCTTTTTTGAGCTGCGCCGCAATATCATAAAAGTCCTCGCTGCCGGGATGCAGTGCGCCAAAAAAAACAAGGCTCTCGTCTGCGGTGGCTTTTGCCCATTCGTTGATGGCACAGACCTGCGAAGGCTTAGTCGCGACGGGCAGCACAACGCTTATGTCGACACCGCAGGAATCCATATGCGCTTTGAGGCTGCGTACCGTGCCGCTGTGTACCGTTTTGACGTCGCAGGCCTCTTCCAATATGGGGACCGCGGTTTTGGCAATTGCGTCGGCAAAACAGTGTGTGTGAAAATCGATGACCATATTGTTGCCTCCGTTTGTTTTGATGCTATTCTACTATAGAAAGGCCATTTTTTCAACAAACGGGTTAACAAAAGTTGGGTGCCGTGAAACTCATGATAGTATCGATACGGTTAAAGTATGTCTTCTGAAAACTCGACACGCTGTCCGAAAACGTCCTGTATCGTTTCCAATATGCGCGCATCGAAAACCTTTTCTTTATTGTGCACCACGATGCTTGCCGGCGCGATATTGACGAGAGCACTGAGGAGCGCGTCGTCTCTGTCGATATTCGGGCCCATAAATTTGCATTTTAGCATCGAGAGCCTTTCGTCAAACAGCATATATTCGCCGTCTCTGTCCACATAGATATGCACCTTTCTGACCCTCGGTATGCGGATTTTCACGAACAGCCGGAGAATTTCGACAAATTCGGTGTACTCTTTTTTGCGCAGGTAGTCCTCGACGCATATGCAGAGCTCCCTTTCCCATAAGTCAAGGTAGTCCTTCATACGAAACCGCATAAATCCTTCGAGTATGATCGAATTTGCTTCGTTTTCGAGTATCGTTTTAAGAAGCCGCTGCCTGACATCGCTTTTACAGACAGCGACCTCGTTTTTCTGCCCTGATGTACCATACCAGATTCGTTTCAAAACATGCACCAAAATATCGCACTGTTCTTTTTCGGAGAGGAAATAGTATTCTTCTTTTAAAAGGCGCACCAAGTGGCGGATCTGCAGATTCTCGACGATGATATCTGCAAGTATGGCGCACAGTGCGGCATATTCTTTTTTATGGCTGTGTTCGCAGTCGCGAACGGCGACGCCGACCATGCGGCCGTCCGTTCCGTCGATGTCGCTTGTGCTGATGATACATCCCTGCCTGAGCGCATCATGTATCCTGTTTGCGATAAGCGGTTTCAGCGCAACGCCGCTGTCCTCGATGCCAATCAAAATATCCAATACAGACTCACAACCTTTTTTATCCGTTCAATATACTTTATGCCAATCAAAAATAAACGTTTCTAACATTAATCTTTACAATAAAATAAAATACTCTCGTTGTAATTTTTGTTAGTTTTGTGATAGTATAAATATGTAAATACTCGTATAGGGGAGGATGTTATGCCGCTTCTTCAAATCGACCATCTCAAAAAATATTTTAAAAATATCAAGGCCGTAGACGATGTCTCGTTCTGCGTGGAAAAAGGCGATATCTTAGGGCTCCTCGGACCAAACGGCGCCGGAAAATCGACGACGATATCGATGATCGCGACACTTCTTGCGCCCGACAGCGGAACGATACGCTATAAGGGGCAGGACATCTTAAAAGAACCAAAAAGCATACAGCAAAGCCTTGGCCTGGTGCCGCAGGAGATCGCGCTGTATCCAAGCCTTTCGGGGCGTGAGAACCTGATATTCTGGGGCAAGGCGTACGGACTTGGGGGCAACGCGCTGTCAAAGCGCATTGACGCGGTTTCCGGGATCATCGGCATCACCGACCGGCTCGGCGACAAGGTCAAGAAGTATTCGGGCGGCATGAAGCGCCGGCTGAACATCGGCGCCGCGCTGCTGCACGAGCCCGAGTTCATCATCATGGACGAGCCGACGGTCGGTATCGATCCGCAGTCGCGAAACCATATTTTAGACACGGTCAAGGCGTTGGCGCGTGACGGCGCGACGATCATCTACACCAGCCACTACATGGAAGAGGTAGAGACGCTGTGCTCGCGTGTCTGCATCATGGACTACGGGCATATCATTGCGGCGGGCACGAAAGAAGAAATCACGTCGTCGCTTGGCGGGCAGTTTGAGATATCGGTCAAGCTTGGCAAAGAGGACAAAGCGCTTAGCGAAAAACTCGGTGCGCTGGGATGCGTGTCGGCGATCAGCATGGAAGAGGCCGAAATCAGGATTGCCGCAAAAGCAGAGGATGCGTCCGCAAAGGCGATACTGAAAGTCATTGCCGCAAGCGACGCCGATCTTGTGTCTTTTGATATCGAAAAGGCGACCCTGGAGACGGTGTTTTTAAACCTGACCGGCAGAGCACTGAGGGATTGATATGAAACTGACCGATATTATTAAAAAAGATGTCCTCATCGTGCTGCGCGACTTTAAGGCGCTCGTGTTCATATTTCTGATGCCCATCGTGCTGATCGTGATACTGGGGCTCGCACTTGGCGGCATTTTTGCATCTGACGGCTTTTCGATCGGCCGGATCGATATCGCGGTCGTGGACGGGGTTACTGAAAGCGAGATAGCGGCCGCCAACGCGCAGCTTGGCGCGACCGCTTCATACGACGACATGTCGCTGTATTCTGTACTCGATTCAGATGATATCGGGGCGTTTATCAGTTATGAGGTGATGGACGCGGACGAGGCGGAAAGCCGGCTTGAATCAGGGGAGATCGACGCGGTGGCCGCGATACCCGAAGGATACGCGCTGGACATTGCCGGGGCGATGACAGGTGGCGGTAACGGCACCCAAATCGACGTTATGGGACGGCAGGGAGAGTTTGAGACAACGGTTGTGGACAGTGTCGTGCAGGCGTATGCGGATACGCTCTCGTCCGTATCGGCGGACATGGCCGTTCTCCATCAGGCAATGGAACATAACGTGTCCGGACAGCAGGGCCCGGGGTCTGATTTTGCCGCATTCATACAGACTTCGGTCAACGCGTCGCTCGCCGATACGGTCGAGATAGACTCGAAGGGTGTCGAAGCAAGAGGTGTGCTCACGAGCTTTTTCTATTACTCGATCGCGATTACGTGTATGTTCATACTGTATTCGGCGGGGCAGGGCAGCTCATTTCTATATACCGAGAGCGATGAAAAAACGCTGGAGCGGCTGACGGTAGCCGGCGTATCCAAAAAGAAACTGCTTCTCGGGAAATCGTTTGCGGTGTTTAGTCTCTGCATACTGCAATTGATCGTGTTGTTCGCGTTCTCAACGGTCGCGTTTGGCATCAACTGGGGCAACACGCTTGTGTTTGTCGCTATATCGATATGTGTTGCGATATCGGTAACGGGGCTCGGCGTGCTGCTGATGGTGCTCGTATACCGGTCGGGCAATCCGCGTATCGGCAACATGTTTCAGGCGGTGCTTGTGCAGATTTTTGCGCTGTTCGGCGGTAGCTATATTCCGCTGTCCGTGCTGCCGAAATTTTTTTCCACGGTATCCGTGTTCACGCCCAACGGGCTCGCGGTGCAGGCTTACACAGCAAACGTGACGGGCGCGCCTTTCTCGGAGGTATTGCCGTATATCGCGGGCAGCGTGGGCCTTGGCGTTGCGCTCTATTTTATCGGCGTAATGCTCTATCCAAGAGAGAGGAAGGCGTAGCGTATGGCAGCGATATTATGGGTCAGGCTGAAAAGAATGCGCACAGACGTATCGATGTATGTGATCATGATGGTGATGGCGCTTATGCTGTCGTTCATATTCGGCAACGCGCTGTTCGGCGGCGAGAGCGTACAGCGCCTCGGCGTGGTCAACAACGACAACTCACAAGTCACGGAGGCTTTTCTCGAAAACATCAGCGGCTACGCGCTTCAAACGACGGATGAGACAAAGGCACAGACGGCCGTAGAAAAGGGCGAAACGCTTGCGGCCATCGTGATACCCGACGGATTTGGCGAGAACCTTAAAGAAGGGAACGCCGCGCTGACACTGATACAGACGGCGGAAAGCGCGGATATCATGGCGCTCAAGAACGAGATCGTCTCGGCGGCGAACAGTACGGCGCATGTCTATTCACTGTACGCCTCGCTTAAAGAGACGCTGGCGGGTACAGGCGCGGACGCATTGAGCGTCGATGATGTACAGCAAGCGTACGCCGGCGAAACGGGCGAAAACGCGGCCGTCAAAGTCTCTCTCAGCGTTCTCGGAGCGGACGCATACGACGAACAATATCAGGCGAACATCCATTACCTGATGGGCTTTAATATATTCTTCGTGCTGTTCAGCATCGTGTTTACGATCGGCGCCATACTTGAAGATAAGAAGTTCGGCACATGGAACCGTATCAGGATATCGCCGGTTTCGGGCACAGCCGTGCTTGCCGGCAACTTTTTACCCGCGTTTTTGGTCGGCGCGGCGCAGATGGCGATCGTGCTTTTTGCGGGGCAGCTTCTGTTTGGCATTGACCTTGGGGCAAGCGCCGGGCCGATTTACCTTGTGTTTGTCGTGTTCGCGCTGACATCGACGTGCTTCGGGCTGCTGATATCAACGCTGTTCAGTACCTATGAACAGCTGAACGCCGGTACGCCGGTGATCATTGTCGCGACGAGCATGCTGGGCGGATGCATGTGGCCGCTGTCCATCGTCGGGTCGGATGTGCTGCTGGGCATCGCCAACGCGATGCCGCAAAAATGGGCGCTTGAGGCGGCCGAGAGCCTGGCGGTGTCGGGCGGCGGCATTGATACCGTCTCGACGCATATTCTCATTCTTCTCGGCATGGCGCTTGTGTTCTTCGGCATCAGTGTGTTACTCTATAACAAAAAGCAAAGAGCGTGACAGATATGGCGGAAACAATCATTGAAACTGCTGGCAAGTACAAAGAAATGGCGGATATGATCGGGGTATCCGTGGCAGAGGAGAGCTTTGACGACACCGTGCCGCAATACATCCAGAACGCGCTTCTCCGGTTGTACTATGCCATCGCGCTTGAAGAAAAGACCGAAGAATTGCAGGCGGCTTTCAGCGAAGAGACTGACGAGGAGACCGTAACGGCTGTGATGAACGCGTCCGAAACGGTCGAAGCGGTGTCAAACGCCGCTTTCTCTGAAGTGGACGAATACAGCCGGCAGGACAGGGAATTCAGCGCGATGATCGAAGCGGTTTCGGTGAACTCCGCGGCGGACGGCATGAACGGCCTTCTCTATAAGCTGTATAAATGCGAGGGCATTATCCGTATGGCGTACCGGTGCGCCGCAAAGTTCCCGATATACGGTATAAAAGGCGGAATAACCGCGCGTCACTGCGATATGCTGTTCGGCAACGACCGGCCGGATAATGAAAACGACCCGTCAATGCCGCCTGAAGATTATATCACCGAGAAACTGGGCATTGACATATTCGGCCTTTTTGAGATACGTCAGCGGCTGCTTGAAATGATACGGGAGACGATGAAAGGGAAAAGCGGATGATCACATATATCGTCACGTTTTTGCTCACACAACCCGAAAAAAAGTATAAAAGCTTTTTTCTGGCGCTCGAGAAGCTGGGCGCCGTGAAGGTACTGCCAAACGGCTTTTTTGTGCGCACAGACCGCAACATCGAGGAGATGCGCGTCGCGCTGATACCTTACCTCAACAAAGCGGATGGGCTGATCGTTGCCGCGGTGAGCGGCGAGGCCGCGATACGAAATTCGATGTGCGCGCCCGAGACGCTTAAAAAAATGCTGATAAAGCCCTGACACGCCCAGGGCTTTTTTGTTGCAGGGCATGGTTTGCCGATATAGGCGCTTGAACGCGGCTTCGGGCAATGCTATAATTCAGGAATATTGACAATGAATAGGAGCAGATATGGCGGACATAATAAAACAGATTGCGCGCGAACTGGGTATACGGGAAAGCCAGGCAAAGAGCGCGGCCGAGCTGATCGACCAGGGCAACACGGTGCCGTTTATTGCGCGGTACAGGAAAGAAGTTACTGACGGGCTTTCTGATGAGACGCTGCGTGCGCTTATGGGCAGGCTTGCCGCCCTGAGGCGGCTCGAGGAAAGAAAGCAGGAGGTGATACGGCTGATCGCCGAGCAGGGCAAGATGACGCCCGGGCTTGAGGCAAAGATCTCGGGCGCCGGGAGCGTGACAGAGGTGGACGACCTCTATCGCCCGTACCGCCCGAAGCGGCGTACCAAAGCGACGGTCGCGAAAGAGAAGGGACTGGAACCTCTGGCCGCGCTTTTATGGGCGCAGCAGACGCCCGACAGGGAGATACTGAGGCTGGCACAGGATTACGTCAGCGAGGGAAAAGAAGTCTTTTCGGCGGACGAAGCGGTTGCGGGAGCGCGGGACATCGTGGCGGAGATGATATCCGACGACGCCGAGCTTCGAAAACGGCTGCGCACATATATCTGGAAAAGCGGAAACGTAACGTCAAAAGCGGCGGTCAAGGACAGTACCGTGTACGATATGTATTACGATTTTTTAGAGCCTGTGTCCCGGCTGGTACCGCACCGCGTGCTGGCGCTCAACAGGGGAGAGAAAGAGAAGATACTGGGCGTTAAAATCGATGCCGAAGAAGACGGCGCGATGCAGATCATGCATGGGTATGTGATGAAGCCCGGATGGCGCAGTGACTATTTGAAAACGGCGGCGCAGGACGCCTATAAGAGACTGATCTATCCGGCGATTGAACGGGAGATACGAAACGAACTCAGCGAAAATGCGGATGAACAGGCGATTCGGGTGTTTGGCGAAAATCTGAAAAATCTGCTGTTGCAGCCACCCGTCAAAGGAAAGACGGTATTGGCGCTCGACCCGGGATACCGTACCGGCAACAAGGTCGCGGTGGTCGATGCGACGGGCAAGGTTTTAGACACGGGCGTCGTGTACATGACGCTTGAGCACCACGACATCGAGAAAGCGAAGGGACAGCTTAAATCGCTGATAGAAAAACACCGCGTGGATATCATTGCGATCGGCAACGGTACCGCGTCCAAAGAGACCGAGATGGCGACTGCGGCATTGCTGAAAGAATTAGGCCGTACGGTATATTATATGGTCGTCAATGAAGCGGGCGCGTCCGTATATTCGGCGTCGAAGCTGGGCACAGAGGAATTTCCTGAGTTCGACGTGGCGCTTCGCAGCGCTGTGTCCATCGCGCGCAGGCTTCAGGATCCGCTGGCCGAACTTGTCAAGATCGACCCCAAAGCGATCGGCGTTGGGCAATATCAGCATGACGTCAACCAAAAGCGCTTGGCCGAGATGCTGGAGGGCGTTGTCGAAACGTGCGTGAACACGGTGGGTGTCGACCTCAATACCGCATCCCCGTCGCTGTTAAAATACATTTCGGGCATTTCGCCGGCCGTCGCGCAAAATATCGTGGCCATGCGAGACCAGAAGGGCGGATTTTCGTCACGGGCGGAGCTGAAAGAAGTACAAAAGCTTGGCGGCAAGGCGTTCGAGCAGTGCGCGGGATTTTTGCGTATACCGGGCGCGAAGAATGTGCTCGACAACACGGCGATCCATCCCGAGTCGTACGGCGCGGTGGGCCGGCTGATGCAGCTGCAGGGATACCGGCTGACCGGCAACGAGGATCTGGCCGGACTGCGCAAAGAAATCGACACGTGGGATGTGCCCGCGCTGGCCGATAAGATCGGTATCGGACAGATGACACTGAAGGATATTCTGGGCGAGTTGAAAAAGCCCGGGCGCGATCCGAGGGAGGCGTTTGATCAGCCGGTGCTGCGCAGCGATGTGATGCATCTCGAAGATTTAAAAGAAGGCATGGTGCTGACCGGCACGGTACGCAACGTTATTGACTTTGGCGCGTTTGTTGATATCGGTGTGCATCAGGACGGATTGGTGCATATCTCCGAGCTGTGCCAAAAGTATGTTAAACACCCGATGGACGGTGTCA
>JAQTSP010000238.1 GCA_028711205.1 Eubacteriales bacterium
TCACGGAAGATTTTTTAATACGTGAACTTGGCGACGATGAGGGGTATGCGATCATCAACCAGAATGCCATACTCGACGTGATGAACGAGGTGATGAACGTGATGACGATACTCCTGTCGGGCATCGCCGCGATATCGCTGCTGGTGGGCGGCATCGGCATCATGAACATCATGCTGGTATCCGTTACCGAGAGGACGCGCGAGATCGGTATCAGAAAGGCCATCGGGGCGCAGAAGAGCGATATACTGTCGCAGTTTTTGATCGAGGCCGTCGTACTTTCCGTTGCCGGCGGCATCATCGGTATCGGCCTTTCTTATATCGGGCTTCAGATCATCGGCACGGCGATGGGCATCGGCATGGCGATGACGGCGGGCACTATCGCGCTGGCGCTGTCGTTCTCCGCGTTTGTCGGCGTCGTGTTCGGCATCTACCCTGCCAACAAGGCCGCGAACCTAAAGCCGATCGATGCGCTCCGGTACGAGTAGACAGACTATTTTATTGGGAGGTTTATGAGAGGGCGCTATTATTGGCAGCGCGGGCGTATCGCTGCCCAGCAGAGAACAAACACTCTTTATATACGAAGACGAATGCAGACGTCCGCAGAAGCCGGCAGTCAGCGGATTATTATATTCCGACCAATATATCGTCGCCCTCAATTTTAACGGGGTAGGTACGGATATCGCCCGCCTTGACCTTGATGAAAGCCATTTTGCCGCTCCTGGCCAGTTTCCCTGTTCTGAGGTCAAATTCGGAACCATGCCGCGGGCAAACGATATGATCTCCATCCAGTTTTCCGTCATATAGAGAACCGCCCATATGCGTACATGTGTTGTCGACCGCATAGTAAGCATCATCAACATACGCCAGCAGTATCTGCCTGCCTTCAATTGAAATTTTCTTTTTGCGGGCTTGTATAAATTCCGCCGTCTGTGCAACCTTTACATATTTCATGAGCAAAGCCTCCTTTCGGATGATTCAATTGTACCACATATGCAGCGTGTTTGCGATGGGCTTGTCCCTTTTTACCGCTTTGCAAACGGTATTTAAAATGTCCGCTTTTTGTAGTACAATAAAACCGCTTATATTATAATATCGGAGAGGAAGCGTATGGAATTAGAACCGGGCGAAAAGATCGAAGACCTGCAGAACGGGTATCTTATCATACAGAACCCGAAGTATTTTTCGTTCGGGACGGACGCCATACTGCTTGCCGATTTTGCGGATGTCTCCGCGGGCGAGCGTGTGATCGACTTCGGCACCGGATGCGGCATCATACCCATACTGCTTTGCGCGAAGACGAAGGGCATCCACGTAACAGGCATCGAAATACAGCAGGCGCTTGCACGCATGGCGGGGCGGAGCGTTGCCATGAACGGGCTTGAGAAAAGCATCCGCATCGTTTGCGGAGACTTGAAGGATATCTCTGGTATCGTGCCTTGCGGCGCGGACGTCGTGGCCGTCAATCCACCGTACGAGAAAACAGGGTCGGGCAAAGAAAATGTGAGCGAACACGTGAACATCGCCAAACGGGAGGTGATGTGCACGCTTGAAGACGTGGTATTCTCGGCGTCACGCATACTGAGGCCGGGCGGCCGGCTTTATATGATATACAGGACAGAGCGGTTTGCCGAGCTGATGGCATGTATGCGCCGCCACAAGGTCGAGCCGAAGCGGATCCGGCTTGTCGTGCCAAAGCAGGACAGGCCGCCGAACTTTGCGCTTGTTGAGGGAAGAAAAGGCGCCGGTGGGGGCGTCGCGTTTTTGCCGTCGCTTGTTGTCTGTGAGCAGGACGGGACGTATACGCAAGAGGTGAAGAAAATCTATCATATCGGGGAGGAAAACACGTGCTGTATATAGTCGCGACGCCGATCGGAAACCTTGAGGATATCACGCTGCGCGCTTTGAGGGTGCTTCGCGAGGCGGACATGATCGCGGCGGAGGATACGAGAAGAACGATCAAGCTTTTAAACCATTACGGCATCAAGACAAAGCTTATGAGCTTTCATGAGCACAGCGGGCCGGAAAAACGCGCGCGTATCATTGATGCGCTGAAAGAAGGCCGTGATATCGCGCTCGTATCCGACGCGGGCACGCCGCTGATATCCGACCCCGGCGCGGTGCTTGTGGCTGAGGCGGCAGAGGCAGGGATCGGGATCACATCGCTGCCGGGCGCGTGCGCGGCGGTCACGGCGATGACGCTGTCGGGGTTTGGCGGCGCCTTTGTTTTTATCGGATTTTTGCCGAAAAATGCAGGCGACAGAAAACAGCAGATTGCGCGCATTGCGTCAAGCGATACCCCCTGTGTCGTGTACGAGACGCCGCATAAGCTTGGCGATACGCTGAAAGATTTTCGGGATGCGTTTGGAGAGGACAGGCACATTGTCGTTGCCAAAGAGCTGACCAAAGTGCACGAAAGCGTATTCCGGGGCCCGGTTAGCGAGGCATGCCGTGTTTTTGAATCGGATATAAAGGGAGAATATGTGATCATTACGGGCGCCAAAGAAGAAAAAACAAAAGATATAACGGACAGCGAGATCAAGGCGCTGATCGAAACCTATATCGAATCCGGCATGACAAAAAAAGATGCCGCGAAAGCGGCATCAGATAAATTTGGTATTAATAAAAATCGAGTCTATAAACTGACTATTTAAGTTTATTTAGACAATCGGCACAAATTTTTGCCCCCTTGTATTCTGAAACACCGACAACGCTCTCGCAAAAAATACAGGCGGGTTGGTATTTCCCCAGTACGATGTGGTTATCGTCTACAAAGATCTCTATCGGATCTTTTATATCAATACCCATCACCCTTCTTAATTCGATAGGAAGAACAATGCGTCCTAACGAATCGACCTTTCTGACAATTCCTGTTGATTTCATTTTTTTCATCTCCCAATTTATTTTTATATATGTTATGTAACATTATATCAGAATATAACAAATATAGCGGTATTTTGTCAACCGAAGAATGTAAAAAATAAGCAAACATTAATAAAACAATTTTAGCATATATATGAAAACATACATAAAAATAGATACGCAGAGGGAAAAATGATCAACTATATCTGGGCTTTTCTTATTATTGCCGGTACGCTGGTGGGTATCGCAACCGGAAAAGCGGGAGCTGTATCGCAGGCCGCGATAGACGGCGCAAAAGATGCGGCGCTTCTTTGCATCAGCCTGATCGGCACCTATGCACTGTGGCTTGGCGTGCTGAACATCGCCAAAGATGCCGGGGCGATCGAATCGATCGCAAAGCGCATGAGAGGTCTCATCAAACGGCTTTTTCCCGGGGTGCCAAAAGACAGCGCGGCAAGCGG
>JAQTSP010000239.1 GCA_028711205.1 Eubacteriales bacterium
CACCGCCGCGGTGCTCCGCGGCGACAGGATTCTCTGCGAAATTTATGTGGACGACAAAAAAACGCATTCCGAGTCGCTCGCGCCGATGGTCGACGACTGCCTCAAAAAGGCGGGGCTTGGTATACACGATATCGATCTTTATTGCTGTGCGATCGGCCCTGGGTCATATACGGGGCTGCGCATCGGCACCGCGATGATCAGGGCGTTTGCCCACGCATCGTCAAAACCGGCTATTGGCGTCAACACGCTGGACGCGCTTGCTCAAAACGCAGCAGAAACGGATACGCTTGTATGCCCTGTCATTGACGCCAGGCG
This sequence comes from Eubacteriales bacterium, assembly GCA_028711205.1. GTDB lineage: Bacteria > Bacillota > Clostridia > Christensenellales > SZUA-584 > JAQTSP01. Next base: position 316 of record JAQTSP010000239.1, read on the forward strand.
GGGCGAAGTCTACACGGCGACATACAGCGCCGGTATACGCATCACGGATTACAGGGCTGTGCCTCTTGCCACTGTACTGGATGAACTCAGCGGAAAAGAGACGCTTTTTCTTGGTGACGCGGCTGTCAATTATCAAGACAAGATACAGGGCGCATCCGGCGCTTTTCGTATTGTCCACAGCGGTATGGTATTGCAGCGCGCAGGCTCCGTTGGGCTTACAGCGTATGCGTTGTATCAAAAGGGCGTTCGTCATGACGTTCTCGAACCGTTTTATTTGCGTGAAACGCAGGCAGAACGTGTTTATGCCGCAAGGCACCGCGCAAATGATTAACGTTATGGACATCGAGTATAGAAAGGCCACCTGTGAAGACCTCGATGGTATTTATATTGTCGAAACAAATTGTTTCAGCATCCCATGGTCAAAACTATCGCTCGAAATCGATCTGTGTCAAAACAAAAAAGCTTTATATGTTGTTGCTTTATATAACGGCCGCATTATCGGATTTTGCGGCATGCGCGTCATTTTGAACGAAGGCCATATCATGAACGTGGCCGTTTTAGAGAACTACAGAGGCATAGGTATCGGTGCGGCGCTGTTGAAGACGATGTTTGCGCTTGCGCCGGGTTATGTCGATCAATATACGCTTGAGGTCAGAGTATCAAACAGCGCTGCCATTAACCTGTATACAAAACTCGGGTTTTTTGGTGTCGGTATACGTCCCAAATACTATGCTGACACCGGCGAGGATGCGTTGATCATGTGGACAAATAAAAACACACCTTGATATCGAACATGTTTATCATGTATAATCGACTCTGAAAAACATAAGTATGAACAGATATAGAAAAATAATTTAAACATTATAATATAATATGAAAAGCAGGATCAGGGCGGCATGATTTGCTGCATGGGTTCATGCATGAAAATAATATGATATAATAAAAAAATTCAATTATATAAGGCGGTTGAGTATTAATGAATATTGTGGTTTTAGCGGGCGGTCTGAGCGTTGAACGTGACGTATCCCTTACGTCCGGCACTTTGGTCTGTAATGCACTGCGGCGCCTGGGGCATCGTGCAATCCTTATCGATTTGTTTTTTGGTGTGGATGAGATCCCTGAAGATTTACCCGGCGCTTTTGCTGTCACCGGCCAATTGGAGCCATACAAAGTCGGTGCGGTGGCACCGGATATCGAGATGATCCGGTCACAGCGTAGCGGCAGCGGATACGGTGAGATCGGCAAACACGTTCTGGACCTCTGCCGGGCTGCGGATATCGTCTTTATGGCGCTTCACGGCGACATCGGCGAAAATGGAAAGCTTCAGGCTGTTTTCGACGTGATGGATATCAAATATACAGGTACCGGTTGTCTCGGCAGCGCGCTGGCGATGCATAAAGGCGTCGCGAATCAGATATTTCGGCAAAATGGTATCAAGACGCCGGAGGGCAGGGTGTATTCAAAGGCTGATATGAAACAGATCGCCGGGGAATTTGCGCTTCCATGCATCGTTAAGCCCTGTTCCGGAGGTTCAAGCATCGGCATTGCGCGCGCAACGACAGCCAGCGAACTGCAAAAAGCCGTAGAAGAGGCTTTTCGTTATGAAGATGAAATACTTGTGGAAGAATTCATCAGCGGACGAGAGCTGACATGCGGCGTGTTGGGCGATATTGTGCTGCCACCGGCAGAGATTGTGCCCAAAGGCGATTTCTATGATTATACGCACAAGTATCAGAATGGCTGGATCACTGAAATTTGTCCTGCCCGGGTACCCGATGAAATCACAAACAAAATCAAGGAAATATCACTGAAAGCGTTCCGCGTGTTGCACCTCCAAATCTATGCGCGCATGGATTTTATATATGATGAAAAGGCGGGGGAGATTTACTGCCTGGAAGCGAACACATTGCCAGGCTTAACGCCGACAAGCCATATGCCCCAGGAGGCAAAAGCGGCGGGAATCTCCTATGACGAATTGTGCGAGCAGATCATTTTTTTATCACTGAAGAAATAAAGAAAGGACATCGGCGATATGGTTTCGTTTACACTTGCGCAAGCAGCTAAGGCATGCGGCGGAAAATACGTTGGTGACAAGTGCATACTATCGCAAAGTGTTCTCGGCGTGACGATTGATAGCAGGACGGTGGCTCCCGGTTTCCTGTTCATCCCCATACATGGGGAACGGTTTGACGGCCACGACTTTATCAAATCCGCGCAGGAAAACGGCGCGTTGTGCTGTTTGTCTGAAAAACCTTTGGATGGCCAGAACCCATACATTCTCGTAGAGTCTGCACTGGACGCTTTCCAGATGATCGCGGCATATTACCGTTCCCTGTTTTTGATACCTGCGGTGGCGATTTCCGGCAGCGCCGGCAAAACAACGACAAAGGAAATGATTGCCGGTGTGCTTGCCCAAAAATTCATCGTACTGAAAAACGAGGGCAATCTGAACAACCAGACAGGCGTACCGCTCACGATAATGCGCCTTGAGCCCGTGCATCAGATTGCCGTCATCGAGATGGGTATGAACCATTTCGGCGAGATAAGAAACCTTTCGCGTATCGTGCGCCCGAAAATCTGCGTTTTAACAAATATCGGCGAAGCCCACCTCGAATTCCTGGGTTCTAAGGAAGGCATACTGAAGGCAAAATCAGAAATGTTTGAATATATGGACCCAGAGGGTAATATCGTAATCAACGGAGACGATACACTGTTATCTGTGCTCTCTTCCCGAAATCCGGGCGTTATGACAATCGGTTTTGGTGAGACGAACCGTATCCGGGCAAAAGACGTCCGGGATCTGGGTTTATCCGGCACTCGCTTTAATGCCTGTTATGATGGAAAAGATATCCCGATACATGTGCCATATCCGGGCGCCCATATGATCATGAATGCGCTTGCGGCATTGGCGGTGGGCATGCTGATGGGCGTCGATGCGCGGCAGGTGCAGGCAGGCATCGACAATTATGAGCCGACTTCAGGCAGAATGCATGTC
>JAQTSP010000240.1 GCA_028711205.1 Eubacteriales bacterium
CGTTTTCGGACGAAAGTATTTTGCCAAACGGCAGCGACTCATAGAAATACTGCAGCGGCGCTCTCTTATCCTCTGAAAGATACAGCATCATCATCTTTATTTCACCTTCCACAACGATCTTCAGTTCTTCCGTCTTGATCGATTTGACGGCCGCATAGACATCGGCATACAGTATTTTTTTCGCTCTTGGCATGCTTTGCGGTACGCGGATATCCTCGCGTATGACGGCTGTCTCTTTTTTAGTTTCTTTTGTAAGCGCCAGGCGCTGTTTAAACGTACGGGTTTGCATGTCGGGCGACTCAACGCCGCTGACGGCCTCGTGACTGCTTGTGATGCGGCCCCTCAAATTCATCGTGACGATGCCTTTGACATATAAGGCGCGGTTGTCTTCTATGGTATACTCAACCTCCCGTATACTGCCTTTTGCATACACTTTCATATCGGCGCCGGCGTTTTCCATATCCTCCGAGTGCCGGAAGGGAGAGGACGATTCAAAAGCGTCAATGTTGCCCTCAATGTCCATATACACCACGCTGAACTTAACGTTTCCGTCCATGAACACCTTGCCGTCTGCCGGTTCCGCGCTGACATGCACTTTACCCTGAACAAGCAAAACGCGCTCTATATCCGATTTTTCGGGAGGAAGAGAAAGCCGCCCTTCAACAAGGCTCTCGCTCATTTTTGCTTTACAGGCCGAGTCGGTCTTAAAAGATGATTTTAGTACTTTCATATTAACAACCTCTCTTTTTGAAGCTAGTATTCTTTTTACATATATACATATTATTTCACGGAAATATTCTTAAAATAAAGGACTGTGTTCTAAATTCACAGATTATTTACACCACGATCCGCATCATTTTGTTATAATAACAGAGTTAAAACAAGAAAAAGCTGGCCTTGGAGGATGTTTTTTTGTGATCGAGGTAAACGGGATATCAAAAAAATACGGTTCGCATTATGCGTTGAAGAACGTATCGTTTAAAGCCGGCAAAGGGGATATGGTCGGGGTTTTAGGCAGAACCGGTGCGGGCAAGACAACTCTGATGGATATCATCACAGGGTGTATTATTCCTTCCTCAGGCAATGTTACCGTCGACGGATATGACGTGTTTAAAAAGCCGATCGATGCAAAAAAAAGAATAGGATATCTGCCACAGAGCACGCCGCTTTATGAAAAGATGACGGTAAAAGAGCAATTGATGTTTGCGTGCCGGCTCATGCGCGTTCCGGAAAAGAAACTTCACGCAATGACAGACATGGTGATGGAAAAGGCAAAGATCACGGATGTCGGCAACGATTTGATCGGCAATCTTTCCAACGGCTTAAAAAGAGCGGCCGGCCTTGCGTGCACGCTTTGCGGAGATCCCGAAATATTGATATTTGACGAGCCGACAGACGGCCTTGCTCCGGAGCAGATCATAGAGATCCGCACAACGATCAGGTCGCTTAAGCATGACCATACGGTGATACTGGCGTCGCACAGCCTTCATGAAGTGGCGGAAGTGTGCGAAAAGGTGGTCATCATCAACAAAGGCGAGATCGTGCTTGAGGATATGCTGGGGAACGTAACGAGCACGGTGAATGACCAGCGCCGCGTGATGGTCAGGCTTGTGACCGATAAAAAGTCGGGGCTCCGGCTTCTAAACGGCATAGACGGCGCGGATAATGTCGAATATATAGGCTCAAAAGAGCAGGGGACGTGCGATTTTATTGTCGAATCTTTGAATAAAGACGTAAGAGAAAAGATATTTCACGCAGCGGCAAAAGCGGATATCGTCTTGCTGTGCATCAACTCCATGTCTGTGACGCTGCAGGATATTTTTTTACAGCTTACCGGTGAGGACAAAGAGATGGCGGTATAACATGAAGGCGATATACGGTAAAGAGTTCAGGTCATATTTTAATACCATGACGGGATATGTGTTTTTGACGGTCTTTCTTATCGGAGGCGGACTGCTTTTTTCATTTACCAATATCATTGGAGAGTCGGCTAAGCTACAATCTGTACTTTTTAACCTTCAGTATGTGCTTTTTTTCATAACGCCGGTGCTTACGATGCATCTTTTTGCGGGTGAGCGCAGAACAAAAACCGACCGGATGCTTTTTGCGGCGCCGATACATATCAGATCTATCGTCGCGGGCAAATTTTTTTCCGCGCTGACGGTGTTGCTTATCGCTTTTTGCATTTCTTTTATTTATCCCGCCATACTTGCGATATTCGGCACGCCGGCCGTGGGCGAGATCGCTCTTGGATATTTGGGCCTGCTGCTTTTCGGTGGGGCGTTGATTTCGATCGGCATGTTCATATCGTCATTTACAACGAACCAGGCGAATGCCCTTTTCGCGACGTTCGGTGTCATCATCTGTATATTGTTCGCGCAAACGATGATACCCGGTATTGACAACGCGTTTTTGAGAACAGCGCTTATAAAAACAACGCTCTCATATCATTTCTATTATTTTGAGTCGGGTATTTTGAGTTTGAAGTCGGTGGTCTATTTTATCAGCGTCATGATCTTATTTCTTTTTCTTGCGGCGAGAATAATGGCGCGCAGAAGGTGGTCATAAGAGATGGCGGCCGTGAAAAAAGTAAAAAAACAAAAAGAATTCAGGTTGAATATATACAGCGTCTGTTTTGCGGTCGTCATCATAGGCGTTGCGATCGTCATATTTATCGTCAATATTATTGTAGATATTGTTGATGAAAAATTTAATATTTGTATCGATATGACGAAAGAACAATATACGGTGCTGACGGATGAGACAAAGACTATACTGGATAACCTTGATCAGGACATATACCTTTACTATATCGGCGCTTCTGAACAGGACGACGTGATTGCGGCAGCGCTGCTCAAAAACTATGCGGCTGCGTCGCAACACGTTTATTATCAGATGATAGACCCGGATTCTTATCCGGATTATGCCGGGCAGTTTGACCTGGAAGGCGTCGATATGCAGTCGGTTATCGTTTCGGATACGGATGTTCTCTCGGGGTATTCACCGGTCAGATACAAGGTGCTGCCGCTTGAGGAACTGTATACATTTTCAATACCGTATTATAATCAGCATGCCGCCGCCGATTATGAGTATTTTAACGGCGAGCAGAAAATCACTTCGGTTATCGATTATATCGTCACGGGCGAAACAAAGAGAGCTGTATTTTTAGAAGGGCACTGCGAAAAAACGCCCTGTACGACGTTGCTTGATGATTTGGACGATATGTATTATGAGGCCGGCCAATACAGCTTCGCAACATCGGACCGGGCGCTTGACCCGTCGTCGGATACGCTGATCGTGATCAGCCC
>JAQTSP010000045.1 GCA_028711205.1 Eubacteriales bacterium
AAAAAAACTTCAATTGAGCTCAGCGGCATTCTGAGAATGCACTCCATATCCCTGGAGTTATAAATAGCCGTCTTATATGGATTTTTAATGCGTATTATGCGATAAGCTCAGGCGTGGCATTAATAATCGACTGGTCTCTCGGATTAGATAGTTCATATCTTTATGATTGATCTTTCCCGTAACGCATCTCATCCACCAGCACCTGTAAATCTGCATCATCTTTGAGATCCATCGTCTCCGCAACGCCTGAAAATGCTTTTTGTGCTTTGGATATTGCGGAAGCCGAAGCATTTTCTACGACGATCTCGCCATTTTTGCGCTGTAAAAACAACAGCTTATCGCCTTCTTTTAGTTCCAGTGCGCGGCGAATTTCTGTAGGTATTGTAATCTGTCCAGTTGCAGACACCTTAGCAAGATACATAATTGTCAATCCCTTCATGATGGCAGTATGAATATTATTCTAACGAGCGCCAAAAATCTTTGTACTTATGGGTAAAAACGATAAAGCTGTATATTTATTAGTGCGTATTCATATAGTAAAAATAGATTTCGGCTCTCGGTTCTTAGTACTTGAATCATACTTGAATCAAGGTCTTAGTACTTTATGAACAAGGCCGATTGCTGGAAACCCAGTAACAATCGGCCTATTGGTCTGGGTGACAGGAATTGAACCTGCGACCTCTTGAACCCCATTCAAGCGCGCTACCAAACTGCGCTACACCCAGTCGTACTAATATTATGTAATTTTATGCATCCGGGTGCTACTACCCCATTCAAGCGCGCTACCAAACTGCGCTACACCCAGTTAAAAATACTATATATAGCATTTAAGCTAAGCAATATAGTACAAGAAGTAGTAAACCTTCTTCAAGTGTGCTTGAATATTAATATTCTAACGTACTTGAATACCATTTAGCACAGGCTTTATATTAGCATTTTTAACCCCGTATTGTCAATTAAAAACGGAACTTTTATATCTATTGCAGATTGCAAGTTTAATTGCCCACCATATAATACCAGTTACGCTCAAGCTGCAAATATCTCATTTGCCGACCTGTATCCAAACATACGTCTTGGGTAATTGTTCATCCAGTGCTCTATACGTCTTACATCCGTCTTTGTAAGGTTGCTTATATTTGTTCCCTTGGGAAAAACCAGTAACGGGAAGTTGTTGTCCCATCTCTGATATCTTTGTAATTGTGACCTACCCCCAGTTACACTACAATGCTGCGAAAATTCACTTTCAGCATTGTAGTGTAACTGGGGGTAGGTCACAAAGATTGAGTCAATCTTTGGGGTATTTTTTTAGATCCACCATTTGAGTTTTTTAATGTAAACAGGAATACTTTACGGCTATCCTGGCATTTCCCCAAAGACTTTGCTTTTTATGCTCATTTATTTGTCTCCTATACAAAAGCATATTGAATACAAAATTTTTATGGCTTAAGTACAACCTTAATTAGCCCCTTTTCTCCTTTATGTAAACGATCAAACCAAAGTTGGCCTTCTTCAAGAGGAGCAACTTTACTTATTAAATCATCGACACTAATTTTTTTATTTGCTAACATGTCAATACATCTATCATATTCTCCTGCTGAGGCACACGAACCATTTAATGATAGTTCCTTGTTTACTAGAGACTGAAGGGGAATATCTATTGTAGGGGTTACATTTCCAACAAGAGTAATTATCCCACCTTTTTTAACACAATTAATAGCAGCTTTTACTGTCGATGCTATTCCAACTGCTTCAAATGCGATATCTACTCCTTTTCCACTTGTCAATTCTTTTACTTTTTGTACGATGTCCGTTGTAGCATTAATACAATAATCGGCACCAGCTTGTCTTGCCAGTTGTAGTTTTGATTCATCCATATCGGTTACAATAATTTTACCTGCATTAGATACTTTTAACAGTTTAAATATCATCATTCCAATTGTTCCAACACCAAAAACTATAACAATATCATTCAATTTTATATTTGTAATATTAACCGAATGAAACGCTACTGATAAAGGCTCTATCATTGCAGCTTGCTCGAAAGTAACTGAACTAGGGATTTTATACAAAATTTTTGATGGAACCGATACATATTCTCTCATCGCACCATCAAGCTTATAATCATCGCAAGAAACGCCATAAAGTATTCTGTTACTGCAGAGATTAGTTTTGCCAATTTTACAAAAAGAACAATGACCACAACTAATAGTTGAATCAAAGGTAACTCTATCTCCAATATTCCAGTCAATAACTTTTGCCCCTTTTTTTGCAATCATTCCTGAAGCTTCGTGACCTAGTATTAAAGGTGGCTTTCTCCGCCCAGAACTACCATCGTATCCGTGAACATCACTACCACAAATAGCTGCTGCTTTAATATTGACTAATACTTCGTCATCGCTAATTTCAGGTTCAGGTAGCTTTACAATTCTAAATTTGTTTGCTTCTTCAAGTAGTAAAGACTTCATTTCTTTCCCTCACTCAATAAATATTTATACTTCAGCCCATGTTCTCCTTACATAGGCAAGAGCATTCTTAATAGTTTCTTTGCCGGGCTCTGTGGTTTCTTCCAAGCATAACCACCCACTGAATCCATGTTTCTTTAACATTCTAAATATTTCTTTATTTGGCGTTATTCCAGTACCAATTGCAACTGGAGAAAATTTGCCATGTTCTTTTATATTTATAATTTTTTGGAGTATAGTTAAGGGGTCAAGACCATATGCAGAAATATTTCCCGTGTCGAAATTAATTCCAATATTGGTATCCTTTAGTCCTTCAAAGATTTCTAAAAAAATATCAGGTGGATATGAAAAATCAATATAATGCCATGCACTGGGTTTTGCATGATCTTCATAAACAAGTTGAATATTGAATTTTTCACTAATATGAGATGCCTTTTTTAAATATTCGGTTGCCCAAAGAACACCTTTTTTTTGCGAAGTTTCTGGATGTGCTTGTCCAGCAAGCACACGTAAATACTTAATATTTAATTCCGAACATATTGCTATATCATGCCTTAAGTATTCTAATTCGCGATCCCTTTGAAGTTTTTTAGGATGCGTAAAGTCAGGATATGTTACTGCCATAATAATATTAATATTTTCTTCAACTAACATTTCTTTTATTGATTCTAAGTAAACCGGAGTATGATTATCTAGGAACATCATGCTTATATCAATTCCATCAAGACCTATCTCTTGCCCCAGTTTTACCCAATCATGTAGAGACATTTTCTTAGAACAGATTGCTTCAAAGCAAGAAAAACTATTGCCTGAATTTATCAATGATGAATTTCAATATGACAAAGATTTTTCATCATTTAAAGAATATATATCCTATTTATTGATTTCTCATAAAATATGTAATAATAATATTGAACTGGTAAATAAATCTAATAACGGACTTGTGTTTTTTTTAGTTAAGTACGGAGCTTTTACAACTTTAATAATTCTTATAGTATTTAATTGTATAGCAACTAGAAATTTTTTCGATATCAATATTTGGAACCTTATAACGCAAAGCACGACAACAATGCTTTTATCTCTTGGAATGACAGTTGTTATTGCTACTGGAGGTATTGACCTTTCTGTTGGATCTGTAATGGCGTTTTCGGCTATGGTTGCTGCGAAATTTTCCATCTTTCCTTATTCCGAAAAAATAATAGAAAGATTACTGTCCGATAAAACAAAAATTGAATCAATTAATAATCTAATAAAACAATACAGAAGCTCCGAAGTATGCTACGTATTTGATGCAGATTCTCATGGTATTGATTCAATATCATCAGAGAGATGTTTTTGGATAAAAGGGCAACGTTGCAATTATGATATGCTAATAAAAGCGCTAAGTGACTTTTCGATTTCATTGCAATTAGAAAAGCCGAATAAACCAGATAAATATATTAAGGGTATTTCAATAAAGCCATTTAAAGAAGGTTTTTTATCAGGAAAAGAAGAGCATAAGTATTTTTCTCTAATGTTCTCGGAAGATTTAAATTGTATAATAGGAGGTAGAGGAACAGGTAAGAGCACCTTGATTGAGATGTTAATTTTTGTTCTTAGTCAAAATTGTACTCACAGAAACCTGCTCCAATTTATATGCTTGCATGAGTATATTATGATTTTATACCATTACTTAAATGAAGATTATATTGTTTTTTTTACAGCACCTCCATTTGAATACAATATTTATGATGACATAACGGAAAGATTTAAAGATCAAGAGCCTTATCAAAAAAAATCATTTTATGATCCGAAGCAAATAGAAGAATATGTTTTAAAACATTCAATTGACATTTTTAAAGTTAAAAATGAAAAATTGTATTTATTATCGTTAAAAGAAAAAAGAAAATATTTAAAAGAATTTTTTAATATTGGTTATTCAATAAATAGATTTGTTAGTATATCCAACAATGGTCAAATTAGTAATTTCATTAATTCAATAATCCTTAAAAATGATGAAATGTATATAAAAACTAATTATGGTCATGTTTCAACTATTAATGGTTTAAAAAATAAATTAAATGAAATAACTAAAAATCTCGAAACAAGAAAAATTGAGATTGATAAGGTTTTAAATTACTTTAATAAAGCAAATGCAGGAAAGTTCATTATTAAACATAGAATTGATTTTTATGGATTTTTAAGCGCAAAATCACTATTCAATTATGCTGAAGGATATTTTAAAAATTATAACATTAGGAACCAAACATTAATAGATTATTTTGAATTAATAGAAAGTGAAATAGGATTACCTTTGTTATTATTAAAAATTTGCAATAATGACATTTCTTTTTTCGTTGACAAATATCCAATAGGTAAATATACAGAAGAATTGACCCAACCACTCATTGAAAAAGGAATTAACTTAATTAGCGAAAGTAATATTAAAACTTTCTATAATTTATTATTTAAACATTTAATCTCAAAAGAAAATATAAGAACATTCAATTTCCATATAAAAGAATTCTTAAGTAATTGTGAAAAATTTGATTTAGAATTTAACATAAACAATAAGGAATATATTGGATATCAAGAACCAAATTATAAAAGTATATGTAAATTATCTCTTGGTCAAAAAGTAGTTGCTTTATTATCGTTTATTCTTAGTTATGGTGAATAAACGATAATAAAGCAACTACATTAATAATTGACCAACCTGAAGATAATTTGGACAATAGTTACATATATAAAAATCTAGTTAATGACCTGAGACGGGTTAAAGTGAAACGACAAGTAATAATCGCCACACATAGCTCTACAATAATGCAAAAGCTGAGCAAGTGATTGTTTTGGAATCTGATGGGAAAAAAGGATGGGTTCAAGATACTGGTTTTCCCACTGAAAAAAAGATCGTAAAACACATATTAAATTATCTTGAAGGTGGAGTCGAATCATTTAATCATAAGGCTTTTGTATATAAAGATGTAATTATAACTAAACATTAATATTTACTATCAAAACAAAAGGCAAATGGGACTATTGGTTATATGCTAATAGAGAGAGAATGAAATTCAAGATTTCAAATAATTCAATGCAGTTTTCAAAGAAAAAAGATTATAGGGGGCCCTTGGTTTTTGCAGCTTATTACCAATTGATTACAACACTCTTATTCTATTTTTAGATGCTTCCTTTAACCAATCAGCAAATGTTTCTTTCTCAACAAAATACTGTTTTCCGATTTGTAGGGCGGGGAAATTTTCGCTTCTAAAAAGCTCGTAAGTTTTATTAAGGCCAAGATTAATCATTTCAGATACAGCTTTTGCACTTAATAAAATCGGCTCTTTAGCCAGTTCAATATTTTTTATAATCGGGCTAACTTCTTCTTTCAGCACGTTTTTAGATAATCTTTTTAAAAGAACATCTATAAAAGCTTCGGCAAATTTATCTATTTCCTCAGGATTATTTGTGATTATAAATTCTTGGGTATTTCTCATATCAACTATCCTCCTTCTGATCTGGTATATATTCCATTATATCAGCGGGCTGGCAATCAAGCGAAGCACAGATTTTATTAATTATTTCTGTTGTTACAACTTCACCTTTAGATAATTTTGCCAGAGTTGGAGAAGATATATTAGCGAGTTTTATTAATGACGTTTTCTTTAAGCCTCTTCTATTTAATAAATCCCATAATCTATAATATTCTACCGACATAAACAATCCTCCTAATATTAGTATACACTAATATTATTATAACATCAACTAAATATTTATTAGTAAATATAAATATTGACAATAATATTAATGTATGCTAATTTTAATTTAACTTATATTAATATTTTTGGAGGTTATTAAAATGACAAGAAAAGAGTACATAGAAAAAAAGAGAGAACTGGGTAAGGCAATGGACGAGCGTGAAATACTCAAAATACAACATGAACTAGCCGTCAAGTACAACGCCGACATAACAGAAACGAAAGAATCTGAAGTATGGGATATGGTTCTCATGGATGATACCATTGACGATCTGACGGACGAAGAAGTGATATCTAGCACTAAAGCTCTAATTGCATCGGCAATTTATTAAGTGTGGTTCTGTATAAAGGGGTAGGTATTTTACTTGCCCCTTTAGTCATTTCTGTATATACCCTGCGTCAAATCTGATGCTCATCATAAAGGAGAATCAAGGATGAATAATGAAAGTAAAGTGAAAGAAAATCAATTAAGAAGACTCGCCAAAAGCAAGGATATTTTCTCAAAAAATCTAGAGGTGCTCAAACCCTTAATAACCAAGGCGGGTATATGATCTATGATATTAATAATTCCATTGTAGCCGGTGAGCATTTTGACATGTTTATTGACGATGTAGAAAAATTCCTGCTGGATGAATGAAAGGTGTAGAAAATAGCATCTATAAAAACAAAAGGGGGAGTCCACATATGAACTGCCCCTTTGTTTCATCAATTTATGTTTATATTCTTTTTGTATTAACTATTATTTTTATATTTCTCAAGCACGATTTTCTTTGGCTGTTTTCTCATCATAAACTCAAGAGGATTAAAATTATCAAAGTTCCTTTGTAAATCTGCATTAAAGATCGTACAATATTGCAATGTCATATCTAAAGTTGAATGTCCTAATAATTTTTGAAGAGTAAAAGCGTTTCCTCCACAATCGAGTAAAAACTTTTTTGCAAATGTATGCCGGAAGGCATGAATACTTGATCGAGTTACGCCTTTAGATGAATTATAATCTTTTATTGCCTGTTGTAGTCCCCTCTCGGAAAACTGTCCGTTTTTTTCAGTACAAAAGAGCCATTCATCTGTGTTACCATTACGGTATTTTATATATTCCAATAATAAGTGTTTTGTTGTCGTAGATAAAGGTACACTATGAATAGAATTACTTTTTTTACTGTTAGCACTTTTCATATGTCTGAAATAAACTAAGTTATTATCAAAATCTATATCCCCGCATTGAATGGAACGTATAGTACCTGCCCTGCAACCTGTACTAAGAAAGAAACAAACCATAACATAATTTCGGAACTCAGAAAAACTACAATCTTTCCTTGTAGGTCTAGCAGTTAACTTCAGTTCTTCATCTGAATAAATCTCTTTTGGCGGAGCTTCAGCTTTATAAATCTTAATAACCAGATCGGTGTAATCTCTTTGTTTTGCCCAAGAGAAAAACGACTTTAAACTTCTAACATAGCTTGCGATCGTTGTATCTTTAACATTTTTCGTCCTTAATTTCGCTATCCAATTTTCAATATCAGAATACTCTATCTGATTAATAGATAATGATGGATCAACAAACTTGAAAAACGCTTTTATATGATATTCATAACTTTGAAGTGTTTTTAATGAAGTTCCTATTGCTTTTTTGCTTGTCTTAAAAGCATTAAATACATCGTTAATTGAATCTGTATTGACTATTTTTCTTCTAATAACTCTGCCGCCCATATTATTATCGTCCTTGAATATTATTTATTCTATTTGATATTCAAGCACGGTAAAAATACAATAAAAAGCCCATGAAACCTTGATTTTGATGTTTACTAGCCTCTTGATTCTAGCCGAAACGCAGTGAAGGCAACCCCATTCAAGCGCGCTACCAAACTGCGCTACACCCAGTTATCAAGAACATGGCAAAAACAGCCCAAAAAGTATTATATGCGCAATAGTTTGCCCCGTCAAGAGTCAGTGCATACAAAGTCTCAAAAAGGTGCTTTGTGCCATTTGAAGGCTATTCCGGCGTCGCGACGGTATCGCCCAGCACGTCTATCGTCCGTTCTCTTGAGTTCTCAAGAGCCGATGCCATGCCGCTTCCTGCGATAGACTCTAAGCTTGCCGGCAATACCACAAACCGGCCTGTACTTGTGTCCGTGCAAAGCGTCGGTATATAGGTGAACGAGATGAGCGACGTTGTCTCCTCGACATAGTTTTTTTCGAGCACAAGCCTCAGTATCACGCTGTCGTTGTGCATCGTTTTTGCCATGCTTGAGATGAAGTTCCCAAGCGAATAGATCACCGGTACGCTGCCGCGTTCTGTTTCGATCGTTTCGATGGGCTGTGTACAATGCGAATGCGATCCGAGTATGATATCAGCGCCCGCATTTGCGATGTATTCGGCCATATTTTTCTGTGAGCGTGTTGGATTGTGCGTATGTTCGTTGCCCCAGTGCATACATACGATGATATAATCGGCGCCGGCTTCTTTTGCAGCGGCGATATCCGCCGATACAAGTTCCTCACTGTATCTGTCGACCATATACGCGCTGCTGTTGCCGGGATGGTTGTTGAGTATCGTTGTATAAGCAAAAATAGCGATATTGATTCCCTCGACGTCGATAATGAGCGGCGTTTTTTCTTCTTCGGTTGCATAAGCTCCGGTATGATAAACGTTGTATTCGTCTAGCTTGCTCACCGTCTTGACAATGCCGTCTGCACCATGGTCATAGATATGGTTGTTTGCGTTTGTCAGCACATCAAAACCGCATGCGATAACCGCGCCAAGATACGATTCCGGTGCGTTGATCTTCGTATTGCCGTCGCTGACCGTTGTAACGGTCTCTGTGCCGTCTTCGGCGGTTTCGGTGATGGTCTGCGTCGGTGCCCGACCGGTGTAGGCATACCCTTCAGCCACAAGCGTTTCCAGGTTCCCGATCGCAAGGTCTGCCGAAGAGATAATCTCTTTGACTTCACCAAAGCAGTAATCAAACTGATATTCACCGTCCTGCCTTGCGGCGTTTAATTGGGAATAAAGACATAGCAGATCGCCGGCCACCATCAGCGTGATCTGCGTCGGCTGAGGTACAGGCGTGGGTGTGGGATCCGTCGTTGTCGTTTTTATTGGCGTCGGTTCCGGCGTTGCGCAAGGTGTTGGGCTATTGGCCGGTGAAGGTGTCGTTTGGGCAATGACGTGGACAGGTGCATTTTGGCAACCTGAGACAAAAACCATGAGAAAACATATGACGCCGAGCAATATTCGTTTCATAAAAACATTCCTTGAATTAGTAAAATATGTTTACCTGATATCATAACATGCCCAAAAAGATACGACAAGCCAAACGTAGATTTTTTATCGATATTTTCCGCTCCTGTAGCGTGTATGATATATATTTATTATTTAATTTTCGGTAAATTTTTTATTGTTAAGGCATATAGAAAAGATAATATGATATACTTAAATTGTACTATTCGTTTGTTAGGCCTATACAGATGAACTTTTATGACGAATATTGTTAACCAGTGTTAATGAAGAAAATTATTATTGTTATGAGTAATAGATACAATTTATAGCTTAAGGGGAAAGGATCATGAGTAAAATAATATTTATTTCGAATCGTTTACCGGTAACAGTTACCAGGAATGGTAAAAGCCTTGAGTATCATGAAAGCATCGGAGGGCTGGCGACAGGCCTGAAAAGTTTTCATGAGCAGGCAAACAGCATATGGATAGGATGGCCGGGAGTCGCCGATGAAGAAATCAATCGGGAAGAGCAAGAAGATATTCAAAAGAAATTAACATCTGATTACAAATGCCTGCCTGTTTATTTATCCTGTAAAGAAATTGAGCAGTATTATGATGGATTTTGCAATAAGACAGTGTGGCCGCTGTTTCATTATTTCTCAAATAAGGCTGAGTATGATTTTAAAACGTGGACAGCCTATAAGGAAGTTAATCAAAAGTTTTTTGAGACAGCTGAGCCTCTTATCGAGGAAAACGATATTATTTGGATACACGATTACCAACTGATGTTGCTTCCGCAAATGATCAAAGAGAAATATCCGAATACGCAGGTCGGGTTTTTTCTGCATATACCTTTTCCGTCTTTTGAGATTTTCAGGCTGCTTGTTTGGCGCGAAGAGATCATGCGCGGCCTCTTGGGCGCGGATCTCATCGGATTTCACACTTATGATTATGTCCGGCATTTTATCAGCAGTGCGCGAAGGTTATTGGGACTGGAAAGCAATCTCAATAAAATCACCTATGAAGACCGGTATGTCCAGGTCGATGCGTTTCCAATGGGCATTGATTATGGCCGTTTTTACAGGGAATATGATAGCCAGGATTTTCAAAAAGAGGCAAGAGAGATCGGTGAAAACATCAAGGGAACAAAGATGGTTCTGTCGATAGACCGTCTTGATTATACAAAAGGTATTCCTGAGCGTATAAAAGCGTTCGGGCTGTTCCTTGAAAAATATCCGGAATATCGGGGAAAAGTCAGATTGAATCTGATTGTGGCGCCGTCGAGGACAGGGGTGGATTCTTATGAAGAGCTGAGAAGAGAAATCACCGAACTGGTGAGCGAAATAAACGGGCGGTATGGTACAATGGCATGGATGCCCGTCTGGTTCTTCTTTCAGTCTTTTACACAGGAAAGCCTCATTGCCTTCTATAAATATTCGGATGTACTGCTGGTCACGCCGCTTAGAGACGGCATGAACCTGGTGGCCAAGGAATACATTGCCGCCAGAACGGATTGCGAAGGTATGGTTGTGATCAGCGAAACGGCCGGTGCCGCAAGCGAGCTCGGCGAGGCGGTTGTGGTCAATGCCAACGATATTGATGAAATTGCGCTGGGGCTAAAGACGGCGCTCGAGATGCCGCGCGACGAAAAGATCGCGATCAATAAAATCATTCATAAACGTCTCAGGCGATATAATGTGGAATTTTGGGCGAATGATTTTTTAGACACGTTGGACCGGACGGCCATAGATTCTGTACAGACGACGCAAAAAAATATTGGAAAAGCCAGCGAAAAAATTGAAAGTGCATATCGGAACGCAAAAAAGCGCATACTCTTTTTGGATTACGACGGTACTTTGGTCGGGTTCAGGTCGATACCGGAGCAGGCGAAGCCTGATATTGAGTTAAAAGAGTTGCTGCAAAATCTTATCAATGATAAGAGGAATACGGTCGTTATCGTATCCGGACGTGACCGGCATACACTTGGAAAATGGCTGGGCGATCTTGACCTGAGCATATTGGCCTCCCATGGACTATGGCTGCGCCATCCGGGTCAGGACTGGATGATGACCGTTTCGCTTGATAACAGCTGGAAGAAATCTGTTCATCATATACTTGAAATATACACCGACCGTATGCCGGGCGCGTTGATCGAAGAAAAAGAATATTCCCTGGCTTTTCATTACAGACAATGTGAACCGGATATGGTTGCCGTCAAACTGGGCGAAATCAGGGAAACGCTGATGGGGATGACGCTGTCGATGAGCATAGGCGTCCAGGAAGGGAACAAGGTGCTTGAAATCAAGGACAACAGAGTGAACAAAGGGCAGGGCGCGGCGCTCTTTATTCAGAATCAGAAATTCGATTTTATACTTGGCGTGGGAGACGACCGCACCGATGAAGATCTGTTCTTATCCTTGCCGAAGAATGCCTTTTCAATAAAAATAGGCATCGGAAACACCAATGCCAAATATCATCTGAAATCGTGGAAGTCTATGCGGGCATTATTGCAGAAATTTGCGGATATCAGCAAATAAATAGATATAGGACAAGGAGACGTTATGCAAAAAAAACATGCGATATACGAATTAAACGATCTGAAGCTCGATAATTATCATTTGTTGTTGAATGAGACGCTTTTTCATAATGCGAATGGCTACATCGGTATCCGGTCCGTATTTGAGGAAGGGTATCCCAAAGGGTATAAGTCTGTGCGCGGTCAGTATATCAACGGGTTTTATGATTTTTCGAAAATCAAGCAGGCCGAAAAGATTTTCGGGCTTGTTGTGGAAAAACAGACAATGCTGAATGTTGCGGATACACAATATATCAGGCTGTTTATCGATGAAGAAGAGTTCAGCATGTTTAGCGGAACTGTTTTATCGAGCAAGAGATGGCTTGATATGAACAAGGGCATTACGGCAAGGCATGTCGTCTGGCGCTCGCCCAAAGGGAAAGAAGTTGAAATAACGATGACACGGATGGCGTCTTTTTTTCAGCTGCCGCTGTTTACGATCGAATATGAAGTGACGCCGCTCAATTTTTCCGGTAACGTATTGATCGAGTCGCATCACGACGGCAATGTGGTCAACTTTGGTGACCCCGGCGATCCCCGCACGGCTGAAGATACGACGCAATATTTGACGCCGGTAAGCTGTGAAATCAAGAAGGGCGTTTCGTACATCGTCTCAGAAACGATGCAGTCGGGGTTGAAGGTATGCAGCTGTGTAAAAAACGTTATTTTCAGAGAGCATGAACGGGTGTTTTTTGTCGATAACAACGATGCGGTATGCAACCTGACGACCGAGGCAAAACAAGGGCGAAAGATCAGGATGGTCAAATATACCGTGCTCTGCGATTCGATCCGAGCCAACGATTGCAGGGCCCATGCCGCGATAGAGATGGAGAAAGCTTTATCTATCCCGATAAACACGCTCTATAAAAAGCAGGAAGAATATTTAGAAAATTATTGGGAAAATTGTTCTGTAAAAGTGGAATGCGATTATGAATTGAATACGGCCATACGGTATAATCTGTATCAGCTGATTCAATCTGTCGGCAAGGATCAATTCAGCAATATCGCGCCGAAAGGGTTGAGCGGTGAAGGGTATGAGGGCCATTTTTTCTGGGACTCGGAAATGTATATCCAGCCGTTTTTTACGGTTACAAATCCTGATATCACCAAAAAGCTGATCGAATACCGTTACGCGATTCTCGATATGGCCAAAGAGAATGCAAAGATAATGGGGCACAGCAAAGGGGCGCTTTATCCGTGGAGAACGATCATGGGCCGGGAATGCTCGGGGTATTTTCCGGGGGGTTCTGCGCAGTATCATATCAACGGAGACATTGCCTACTCGATCGTCGCTTATTACCTCGCGACCAAAGATATTTCATTTATTTGGGAAAAGGGTGCCGAGGTCATTTTTGAAACCGCCCGGTTATGGATGGATACCGGTAATTTTTA
>JAQTSP010000241.1 GCA_028711205.1 Eubacteriales bacterium
ACGATCGCGTCCACTTCCGAGAACTTTGCCAGCACGCGCCCTTCCTCGACAAATTTCTCAAGGCCGTATCGGTAGTTCTCCGCCGCCTCGCCGCTGTAGGCATGGACGGTGATACCGTCCGTGCCCCGCGACGACAGCTCGCCCGGCAAGTATTCCTTGATCGCGCGCACGGCCTGCAGGCTGAGGTCGTACGCGAGATACGTGACGCCGAACCCGCCGTACCCCAGCACCCTGCCGACCATATACTGGCCGCGAAGTATCGTGCCGGGGCTCAGGTGCAGCTCGTTTTCGGCGCGGGCGCCGTCCTTATAGCCGCACTGAGTACAGAACGTATCAGTCTTGTTTTCATTAAAACAGTTTGGGCATAACTTTGAAAATTCCATCGTTTCGCCTCCTTGTCGTATGCCGTTACCGGCGGGTTAAACTCCTGATTTTATATTTGCTCAGTAGCTATAGTTATAACCTTCGCTCGCGACACGCCATTGTCCGTCTATTATTTCGCAAGACGCATACATTGGCATCGTAAAATCAATCAATAAGTATGTCATATCAATATATACAATCGCCGTATCGCCGTTGATCTGTTCATCCGTTACCGTAAAATCAAGGTAACTTCTGTAATCATATGATGAGTAGTCAAAGGGAGTGCTGTTTTGCATCGCACTCATAATTTGATCCATATATTGTTCCATATAACTGATATAATCTTGAGTACTCTGCGCATACTCCGGCGTTAAATACGTCAACGCCGTAGTAAAATCACCGTCGAGCACGGCATTATAGTATCTCTGCACCACCGCGGAAGGGCTTTCATACGGCTGAGACGCCGCCGTTTGCGTATCTGGCTGCTGGTCGTCTGTGACTTCAACCGGCGGTTCAAATGGTTCTTCGTACGTCTCTTCGTACGTCTCTTCGACAGCCGGCTCGGCATAAGTGTTTATCATCGTGATCACGGCGGTATTCGCCGTACTGTCCTTGTGACAGACCGTCATCTCAAACTGCCCCGGGATATCGCCGTAAAACTGGATATTGCCGTCACTGTCAATATTATAATCCACGGCGTCGGAGCATGTATATGTGAGATCACCGTATGCCACTTCTCTTTCTTCATACGTGCCGTCAAACACATCATAATAGGTCGCTAATATTTCCGGCATCACCGCGCTGCCGTATGCGTCGATATAGGCCATGCTCTCCGGCGCGCGTATCGATCCTATGTTTTCCCGTTTTCCGCCCTGTAAAATCGGCAATTTTTTGCTTGGAATCAGAAGAAATTCAGCTTTTATTGGTTTGAAAAAGTTGACTTTAGCCACAAACGAAAGCTCACAATACAGCCCGACCTCGGCATAACCGAAAAATCTGTCCGTCAATGTATCATAATCGCCGCCTTTGAAAGCAAACGCACCCGCGAGTTCGCCATATTCGCCAACGTCAAACTCGAAACCGGCGCTGGCCGCTTTCAAAATGGATGCCAGCAGCGATACCCTTATTCCGCCCTTCTCATTCAGTTTGAATATGCCTGATATGTTTTCTACACCGGACTTGAATTCATCTGTCGAATACGGTTTAACATAGTCTTTTGATATGATCGCACCTGATTTATTATAGTATTGAATGCCGCTGTCCAGATTGAATCCACCCGAAATCGAAAAGTTGAAAAACGCTTCCAGATCCGCAGTAACGCTGACGATACCGGCGGTCGCAAAGGGTACGGTGCCAAGCATTATCGTATCCTGATCGCTGTTTTCAAGCTCGTCGTCCAGCGCCTGCATAAAATCCTCCGCGTCAAACTGCGAATAATCCGACGGCGGGCCGGTCGTCACTCCGCCGGCAGGCCCAATGCTGAAGTGAATGACGGTCGCGGAGTTGCACGTGACATCAAATACCGAACGGGCGATCACGTTAAGCCTCACATCCGCCTTATACCCGATATCGATGTAGAAATTCAAATCCGTCAGATAGCTGTTATTTTTAAACGCATCTTTCAGCGAGATCTTAACGCGGATATTCAGCATCTGATTCTCGCTTGGCATCAATTGCACACTTATGGCGATTTTATCTTTGTCGGCGGCACCCGCATAGGCCGTCCTGACAAGGCAGTCAAAGAAAGAGCTCTGGCGCACCTGCAGCTCGATTGCTTCCTCGTCCAAAACAAAGCCGCCCGGATCCATTTGATACGTGCCGCTGATATCAAGCTGCTCGAATATCTCCTCGATCGCAGGCTCCGACGTCTCGATCCGCCCGTCTTCTGATACACTGTCCACCTTATATGCCGTCTGCTCCGGCAACCCGTTTTCGCCTTCCGCGGAAAGTATGATGATGTCTCCCTCGTCAAGCTGCTGATCTCCCGTCAAAGTCAGCGTGCCCTCATCGCCAATATTCGCGTCCGTTCCGTCAAGCTCGACCACATTGTCCTGATATTCGATGATCTGTGTATCTTCCCGTTCGGGTATAAATGTGATCATTCTCGCGTATTGAAGCTCGCTTTTTATGAAATTGACGCCGTCGCCCAGCGTAACCGTATAAGGCATGCCCGGCACGATATCCTCCTCGGGAATCGATATGTCCGCTTCTGAATCATTAAACTCGAAATGCAAGGCAATGGCCTGGCCAACCGCGTCCTGAGCGGATACGGCGTCTCTTACGTCGCTCTCGCTCATCGCACCGTCAAATGAAATCTGCCAGTTTGCGTCGCCGGCCCCGCCGTAAATCAATATCTCATCGCTTTGGCCGCCGTCCGCTCCGACGACCTCCAAATAGTTCCGGCTGGCCATTTCCTGATACGTTTGTTCACTATAATCCGTATTTCCGCTATCCGAAAATACCGCGATACCGGCCGTATCAAGCAGCAGCAGTACGACGGCAACCGACAGCAGCGCCGCGAAGACGATGACAACGGCACGTGCCTTGCTGACGCGCGGCGCCGTATCGTCTCCGGCTTTTGAGCCGCATACAGGACAATATATTTCATCCTTGTTTATTGTTTCGCCACAGTTTTTGCATTTCATTGATAACACTCCTTACAGCCTATATTGTGAAAGGCACATTCATAGACCGCGTCACACGGCTTTCCCTGATAAGCTTATTTCTTGCCGGCGCTTTTGATGCATTCTTTACGCGTCTTATGCCTCGCGGACTTCGAATACCTGCTTTTTATTCCCGAGATAAAGCTTCTGTCCCGGATAAACATCATATTTCATGCCTTTGATCAGCCTTGTCGCGTTGTCGACATATGTGCCAAGGCTCGAATAATCGACGACAGCCAGCCCCGTTCTG
>JAQTSP010000046.1 GCA_028711205.1 Eubacteriales bacterium
TTGGGGCTTGAGCAGGGCCGGCGCTTTTCTGTATATGCCTGCGAGACACGCCCAAGGCTTCAGGGCGCAAAGCTGACCGCGTTTGAACTAAGCCAGGCGGGCATCGACGTGACCGTGATCTGTGATAACAACGCGGCGAATATACTGAAAGAGGGCAGGGTGGATGCGGTTATCACCGGCTGTGACAGGGTCGCGGCAAACGGCGACGCGGCCAATAAGATCGGCACATTCGGGCTGTCCGTGCTGGCCGGGTATTTCGGCGTTCCTTTTTATGTCGCGGCGCCGATGCCGACGATAGACTTGTCGACACCGACGGGTGATGATATAGTAATAGAATACAGGGACGAATCTGAAGTGACACAGCCGTTTGGTGCAAGGATCGTTCCAAAAAGCGTCAGGGCATTGAACCCGGCGTTTGATGTGACACCGGCCGGTAATATTACCGCGATCGTGACGGAAAAAGGCGCCTTTACGCCTGGGGATTGGGCGCATACCAGGCTTGATAACGGAGAGAGGCTATGAAAAAAATTGGTCTTGCGCTTGGCGGCGGCGGCGCCAGGGGCGTCGCGCATATCGCGTACATAAAAGCGATGGAGGAATGCGGTGTTTACCCGAGCGTGATTTCCGGTACGTCGAGCGGCGCCATTGTCGGCGCGCTGTACGCGGGCGGCATGAAACCGGACGACATCTACGGTATACTTGAAAATATGTTCGGCAAAAAAAAACGGGCCGGCGATACGTTGAAGAAGTACAAGAACATGTCGGCACTGCTTGTAACGTCTGTGTCAAAAAAGTACCTGCAGCGCATTTTGCCGAAACAGAACTTTGAAGATCTTGATATACCCTTAAAGATCGTCGCGACGAATTTCCACACGCTCGAAGAGCGTGTGTTTGAAAAGGGAGACATCCTCGAAGCGCTGATGGGAAGCATCGCGTATCCCGGCGTGTTTGCTCCGCAGCCGGTCGGAGATGAATATTTTATTGATGGCGGCGCGACAAACATCATACCGTTTGATATCATTCGAAGTGAATGTGATATACTCATTGCGATCGATGTGTCGATGGTCAGGCCAAACAGCTTTAAGCCGAGTATAAAAAACTCAGCGGAGGCGACATGGGCGGCAACGCATGAGCGGCTGACCAGATTAAAACAGGAGCAGTTTCCGGTGGACATATTTGAAAGGCCGACTTTTGAAAACGTGTCCACTTTGGAGTTTTATAAGTTTAAACGAATTTATATCAAGGCAGAAGAGCTGATGCCTGAGTTTAAACAAAAGCTCAATATCATCATACAAAAGGGGAGTATAAAATGACAAAGACACTTGGGATTGCGTTTGGAGGAAGCGGTGCGGAAGGTATCGCGTGTATTGCTTATGTCAAGGCGATGGAAGAGCTGAACATAAAACCGGATATCGTGTCGGGAACGGGTATCGGCGCGGTCGTTGCCGCCATGTATGCGGCAGGCATGTCGAGCCAGGACATGACAGACTTTCTTAAAGAAGTCGAATTTCCGGGGGTAAAGCGTCCCATCAATATAAGCAAGGTCAAAGACCAAAAATACGGTATATTGGACGGTATGGGGCTCGAGGAATATTTTCAGATGGTCGTTCCGATCAAGGTGTTTGACCGCCTCTATTTTCCGCTGAAGATCGTCGCGGCCAATTATGAGACAGGCAGCGAAGTTGTGTTTTCAGAGGGGGATGTCGGGCGCGCCGTAAGGTGCGGCGTGGCCATACCGGGTATATTCTCGCCGCATGAAGCCGAGGGCGTTGTGTACATCGACGGTTCATGCGTCAACCCGGTACCGTTTGATATTATCCGGGACGACTGCGATATACTGGTATGTATCGATCCCGGCATCGATCAGACGCTCAAAGAACAAGGGTCTGCCCCTTATGTATTCCCTGCACTGATGGGCGCGTACAGCGCGGCAAAGAGGTCTTTGACCATCGAGAAACAAAAGTCATGCAAAGTCGAGTTGTATGAGACCGTCACAGTAGAAGACGTGACCACGTTCGATTTTGCGCGGTATGAGGATATCATTGCTTCATTAGATGAGAAAACGGAGAAATTCACATTTAAGTTAAAGGGATTATTAAAATAAGATCATTGGATATTATAATTTAAAGCATACTTTTTTAAGCGCGGGCGCGTTATTTTATGATACATCCGCGTTATTTGTGAAAATTATAATTGCTGTTTGAGCCGTCAGTATGCCAAAAAACTTGACAAATGGCGGCAATTATGTGTATATTATAGATAATTGAATATATTACAGTAATATTTACACCATATTTATACTAATATTTAGTGAAAAGCGAACTCGTACGAAAGGCGAGGGCGCAAAGCATGAAATCTAAAGCGTAAAAACGCCATGATGGTTCGGCCGCCTCGTTATTTGAGGGCGGCTTTTTTCATAATTAAATATTTATGTATAGATAGGTTGTGAACTTGATAGCAGTCAAAGGCAAACCCGTACGAAAGTCGGGGACGCAAAGCATGAAGTCTAAAGCGTATCTGTAACGCCATGATGGTTCGGCCGCCTCATATCATTATGAGCGCGGCTTTTTGTTTCTAATTTCATGGAAACAGGCAGATGAAAGGGGTATCGGTAATGAAAAAGAAGAAGATTTTGATCGCATCATTGGTGGCCATCATACTGTTGGGTGTATTCGTCACAACAGTTTTGGGCGGGAGTACCAAACCGGATCAGGTGTACTCTTTTTATGGCACAAACAGCAATAATGATATTAAAGACAGAGTTGTCATCAATATTGCGTATCAGGGAATGGGTGAGATCACATATAATCTGAACGGTGATGCGGATAAAATATTCGATGAAGGCGACACGTGGACATTCGTAGCAAAAGCCAACCCGGGATACAAGTTTATCGGATGGGAAACCGATCCGCCAAGCAGTAAGATACTGGGCGAATCGACCAGCGGCGATGATAATCAGATACTGACCATTACATGCTACAGCAACACCGGGGGCGAAAGCACAGGCCCCGGCGAGAGCTGCGGCTGGAAGTACATCGCCACCGCGGTTTTTGCGTGTGCGGAACCCACAGAAACGGTCAGCATCACTTTTGATTTCGGCGAACTAAGCACGGAGGACGCGGTTACGCAAACCTACGATGTTGATGAAACGATCGCGGCGCCGGTACCGGATGCGTCAAAAATCGAGGGCGGAACGTTTGCAGGATGGGCTCCGGAAGTGCCGGATACAGCGACACTGGATATCGACGGTAATACCTATACGGCACAGTATGACAAATACAGCTATTCCGTCGCGTTCTATGAACAGGACGGCACAACGCCGATCGGTGATACGCAGACAGTTTTATGGGACGAAACGGCAGCGGAGGAGATGGCGCCCGCAGTCGCCGGCATGGTGTTCGCCGGATGGGCGCTGAGTGGCGACAACGACGCATATGAGGACAGCCTGACAAACGTCAAAGAAAATATTGACGCGGTTGCCACATACGAACCGTCGGACACGGAGGCCTCGCTGACCGTCGAGTCGAGTATCGACGGAGCGGGCGCGTTTTGCTATAAGGTCAACGGCGGCAGCGTGAATGCCGGCGGGCCGATCGTATACGATTATACGATCACGTCGCTTGAGATCGGCGATATTGTGCGCATATACCCGTACGCTTACCCCGGCTATGATTATGCGTATGAGGAAGACTTATATGTCGATGTTGAGATCGTTGAGCAAAATCAGACGGCTGTGATAGAATACGAGACCGTTGCCGCAAGGACATATGATCTGGGCGCAAGCGGCAATGTGTCTTTTCCGATTTACTGCGCCAACGGGCACCTGCTGCGGCAGGATCTGACTTACTATGGCGATGTGTTGAGAGGCAGTATCGATATCACAAGCGATACCATCGACCCTGACGATATCGGCCCGGGCGGCAATGTCGGGATCACGCTCAATACCTGTGTTTATGACGGCGACTCGAATATAAGCGGCAATCAGCTGAGGCGGCTTGCGATCGCTGTGTATGAAAACGGCAGCTTTATCGGATTTGTCAACATGAATAACGGCAGCATCGACCTGGCGGATCCGAGAGATAACGATACATATTTGTTTGACCAGCATGATTACCAGAATCCGAAGAGCATATCCGTCGTATACGGTTATGATTCAGCCGACGGCGATGTCGAGCTTTCATTCGAATTCTGGGACACGGCTTCCATGGGCAGCCTATACGGAGGCACCGATGGTTCGCTGACGGTATACGGCAGGACTGAGTTCAATATCGCGGACGATACGGAAGTCTGGACGGTCGTGTTTGAAAGCGGTACGGACGGCTCGTTTGCGCCCGGTACATATCCGACGACACAGGATATACTGGACGGTGCGTGTGTCGTGGACGTCCCCGAAATCAACGCATACCCGGGGCATACGCAAACTGGCTGGCAGGTGACGACATCAGGAGGAACATATGTCACAACAATTGGGTTGAGTGACATATATACCTACGCGATTTACCAGGACCTGGTGTTCACCGCGGTATATGATGAAGAAGAATACACGGTCACGTTCGACCTTGGCGATCATGGCAACTCTACTGATACGCTGGTATTTCCGACACTGAATTACGGCGACGATTTCCCGGACGAACCGGATGTGACAGCAGACGACGGCTATGCGTTTACCGGATGGGATAAAGAGCTTCCCGAGATGGTGACGGGCAGCGACACATACACGGCGCAGTACGACTGGGTCGGCTATACGGTCACGTTCGATCTTGGAGGCCACGGCACATCGAGCGATACGCTGGTGTTCACCGGCATCGACGACGGCGCGGATTTCCCGGACGAGCCGGATGTAACGGCAGACGACGGCTATGCGTTTACCGGGTGGGATAAAGAGCTTCCCGAGACGGTAACGGGCAGCGACACATACACGGCGCAGTACGACTGGGTCGGCTATACGGTCATGTTCGATCTTGGAGACCACGGCACATCGGGCGATACGCTGGTGTTCACAGGATTAAGCGACGGCGCGGCTTTCCCGGACGAGCCAGATGTAACGGCGGACGACGGCTATGCGTTTGACGGATGGGATAAAGAGCTTCCCGAGACGGTAACCGGCAGCGATACATACACGGCGCAGTATACGCAGTTGAGTTATACGATCACATTTGATCTTGCGGGTTACGGTACATCGGGCGACACGCTGGTGTTTTCGGATCTTCATTACGGGGACGATTTTCCGGCCGTGCCGGCGGTGAACCCTGACGACGGCTATGCGTTTGACGGCTGGGATAAAGTGTTCCCCGATACAGTGACGGGGAGCGACACATTTACGGCGCAGTACACATGGCTTGAATATACGATCACGTTTGTCGTCGGCGACAACGGCAGCTCAACGGATACGCTGGTGTTCACGGGGCTGCATTACGGCGACGATTTCCCGGAGATACCGGAGGTGACAGCTAACAACGGATACGCGTTTACAGGTTGGAATCCCGACCTCAGCACAGAGCCGTTATCCGTAACGGGCAGCGCGACATACACGGCGCAGTACACATGGGTCGGTTATACGGTCACATTCGATCTTGACGGCCACGGTACTTCAAGCGATACGCTGGTGTTCACAGGGCTGAGTGACGGCGCTGATTTCCCGGACGAACCGGATGTGACAGCGGACGACGGCTATGCGTTTGACGGATGGGATAAAGAGCTTCCCGAAACGGTGACGGGCAGCGATACATACACGGCGCAATACGAATGGGTCGGTTATACGGTCACGTTCGATCTTGGGGGCCACGGCACATCGAGCGACACGCTGGTGTTTACCGGCATCGACGACGGCGCGGCTTTCCCGGCTGAGCCGGGTATAGCGGTGGACGATGGCTATGCGTTTACCGGATGGGATAAAGAGCTTCCCGAGACGGTGACGGGCAGCGACACATACACGGCGCAGTACGAATGGGTCGGCTATACGGTCACGTTCGATCTTGCGGGTCACGGCACATCAAGCGATACGCTGGTGTTCACCGGTATCGATGACGGCGCGGCCTTCCCGGCGGTACCGGCTGTAACGGCCGAAAACGGCTATTCGTTTGACGGCTGGGATAAAGTGTTCCCCGATACAGTGACGGGGAGCGACATATACACGGCGCAGTACACATGGCTCGAATATACGATCACGTTTGTCGTCGGCGACAACGGCAGTTCAACGGATACGCTGGTGTTCACGGGGCTGCACTACGGCGACGATTTCCCGGAGATACCGGACGTGACGGCAAACAGCGGATACGCGTTCACCGGATGGAATCCCGATCTCAGCACAGAACCGTTATCCGTAACGGGCAGCGCGACATACACGGCGCAGTACTCGCAGGATGAGTATACGATCACGTTTGTCATCGGAGCGCACGGCACATCCGGAGATACGCTGGTGTTCACAGGGCTGCACTACGGCGACGGTTTCCCTGAGGTACCCGACGTGACGGCCGAAGCCGGATATACGTTTGACGGATGGTCGCCAGACCTGACAACCGCGCCTGCGACAGTGGCGGGCAGTGCAACATACACCGCGCAGATATCGCAGGATCAATATACTGTTACGTTTGTTGATTATAACGGTACGGTGATCGGCACGGATATCGTGACATACGGCCAGAACGCGACGCCTCCGGCAGACCCTGAAAGAGACGGGCATACGTTCACCGGCTGGAGCGGCGGATACACCAACGTACAGGGCGATACGACGATCACAGCCGAATATGCGATCAACACCTACACGGTCAGGTTCTATGAATCGGACGGCGTCACGCAGATAGGCGCCACACAGACCGTTGATTGGGGATCGGCCGCGGCTTACGAAACAGCGCCGGCGGTCACAGGATACGCGTTTGACACATGGGTGCTGACGGGCGATGACGCGTCGGTGGCGACAAGCCTGAGACACGTCAGAGAGAATATCAGGGCGGTGGCAAGTTATATCGAGAACGGATACACCGTTACATTCGTCGACTATGACGGGACGGTGCTCGGTACAGACGGCGTGCTGTACGGCGAAGCCGCCGTGGCGCCCGAAGACCCCGAAAGATACGGTTATGTGTTCGAGGGATGGGATGTGCCGTTTGACAATGTCACGGGTAACATGACGGTCACGGCGACCTATTCCAAACTGGCCGAATATACGCTGACAGTGACGATCGTCGGAGAAGGCAGCGTCGATGATATCGGCGGTGTGTACTTTGAAGGTACGGTCATCGATCTGACGGGTGTCGGATACACGCCGGCGGAGTCATACATGTTCTCCGCATGGCGGGATGCAGACGGCAACGACATTACAGAGGTCACAATCACAGGCGATACCGAAATATTCGCGGTATTCTCTGAGGATATCGGGTAAGAGGATGTGCCGACGACCATCGACGATGAAGATATACCGACAACAGGGCCGGACAACGGCTGGCTGTGGTGGCTGCTGCTGATTCCGGGGCTGCTGCTGCTGTGGCTGCTGCTTGCCGCGATGCTCTCGGTCGTGCCGATCGCTGAAACGGTAATGAACAACGGCGACGGTACGTATACGATACAGTGGGGATATGAAAACAGGAAACTGCGGAAAAAATACACAGTCGACGAGAGAAAATCCGTGCTCTCGGCGCTTGCGGGCAAGATCATCAGCGCAAGCATGAGACCGCCTGTAGAGTTTGAAAAGGGCCGGGTCATGAACGTGTTCACGACCGTTGCGGATAAGAACGCGCAGGTTCAGTGGAAGATCAATAGCCGCAAGGCAAAGGTCGATCTTTCAAAGCAGGATAAATAGGGCTTAGGCGAAAGAATTGCATCCGGGATGGCCGGGTGCAATTCTGCCAACAAGCAAAATAAAAAACCGCTGCGGGATGACAGGCAAGCGGTTTGAAGAAGGCTGCTCGCAAATACGGGCAGCCTTTTACGTTGGTTATTTTTTAAGGAATGCTTTTATCTTATCGATATGCTTTTTGACGCTGTCCGCGCCAGGACCGCCGTAAACGGCGCGTTTCCCGACGCAGGCCTCAAGAGAGAGCGCATCATACACATCTTCGCCGAACATGGGGGAGAGCTTTTGCAGCGCGTCAAGAGGCAGCGCGTCAATCGCTTTGCCGTGCTGCTCACAGTAGAGCACCAGCTTGCCCACAACTTCGTGCGCGTCGCGGAACGGCATGCCTTTTCCCACAAGATAATCCGCGGCGTCCGTCGCGTTGGTAAATCCGGCGCCCGCGCTTTTTTTCATCGTATCTTTGTTCCACGCTGCCGTTTCGATCATGCCCGTCATCACGGGGAGGCAGGCCGACATCGTGTCATAAGCGTCAAACAGCGCTTCCTTGTCTTCCTGCATGTCCTTGTTGTACGCCATCGGCAGGCCTTTCATCACGGTGAGCAGCGCCATGAGGCCGCCGTATATGCGCCCCGTTTTGCCGCGTATCAGTTCGGCCATGTCGGGATTCTTCTTCTGCGGCATGATGCTCGAGCCCGTCGAATACCCGTCGCTTAAGCTGACCATTGAGAACTCGTTCGTCGACCAGAGTATGAGCTCTTCGCAGAAACGAGACAGGTGCATCGCGCACACGGCACAGGCATAGAGGAAATCGAGCACGCAGTCCCTGTCGCCGACAGCGTCCATGCTGTTGTTGGTGAGCGCAGAGAAGCCGAGTTCATCCGCGACCATCTGCCGGTCGAGCGGATACGTCGTGGCGCAGAGCGCACCGGACCCCAGCGGCATTACGTCCGCGGCGTTAAAAGCGGCGTCAAAACGCACGCAGTCGCGGAAAAACATCTCGCAGTACGCCATCATATAATGCGCCAGCGTGGTTGGCTGCGCCTTCTGCAGATGCGTGTACGCCGGCATGACCGTATCGAGGTTATCTTCGGCGATGGTAATCAGTGCGCCTATCAGATTTTTGATATGCGCGGACACATCAAGGCACGACTGCTTTAAAAACATGCGCGTATCAAGCGCGACCTGGTCGTTGCGGCTGCGGCCTGTGTGCAGCATTTTGCCGGTATCGCCGATACGCTCTGTCAGCAGCCGCTCGATGTTCATATGGATATCCTCGTCGTTTTCGGAGAAGGTGACGAGGCCGTTCTCGATATCGCCCAGAATCGCATTAAGGCCGGAGACGATCAAATCGCTGTCGCCCTGGCCGATAATGCCGGCCGCTCCCAGCATCTTCGCGTGCGCGATGCTGCCCAGTATATCGGCGCGGTACAACCGCCTGTCAAACGCTATCGACGAATGAAATCCGGCCGCCAATTCATTTGTATCGGACGAAAACCGCCCGCTCCACATTTTTTTCTTATCCATCATAATTTCCTTTTTTCGTCCATCAGCGCCTTGACTTTTAAAGGCAGGCCGAACAGGTTGATAAAGCCCTCCGCGTCGTGCTGATTATAGACCTCGTCCTCGCCGAACGTCGCGAACTCTTCACTGTACAGCGAATACGGCGACTTGACGCCGACGGCAACACAGCTGCCTTTGTAGAGCTTGAGGCGTACCGTGCCCGTGACGTTCTGCTGTGTCGCGTCGACAAATGCGGACAGCGCCTCTCTGAGCGGCGAATACCACTGGCCGTAGTATACCAGCTCGGCGAATTTCAACGCGGCGCCCTGTTTGTAGTGCAGCGTGTCGCGGTCGAGCGTGATGCTCTCGAGCGCGCGGTGCGCTTCGTAGAGTATTGTTCCGCCAGGCGTTTCGTATACGCCGCGCGATTTCATGCCGACGAGCCGGTTCTCGACCATGTCGTCGATGCCGACGCCGTTTGCCGCACCCGCCTTGTTTAAGGCCTCGATGATCTCCACGGGCGGCAGCATTTTGCCGTCGACGGTGACGGGCACACCTTCTTCAAAGCCGATCTCGACATACGCCGGCGTGTCCGGTGCGTCCCCGGGCGGCGTGCATATCAGATACAGGTCTTGCTGCGGTTCGTTCCAGGGGTCCTCGAGGTCGCTTCCTTCGTGGCTCAGATGCCAGAGGTTTCTGTCCATGCTGTACGGGCGCTTCTTGGATACCGGCAGCGGCAGGTTGCGCGCTTCGAGATAGCGGATCGCGTCATCTCTCGACTTGATGTCCCATATCCGCCAGGGCGCGATGATCTTCATGTGCGGCGCCAGCGCCTTGACGGTCAGCTCGAACCGCACTTGGTCGTTGCCCTTGCCCGTCGCGCCGTGGCAGATCGCGTCGCAGTTTTCTTTTTTTGCGATCTCGACAAGCCTTTTCGCGATGATCGGCCGCGCCATCGACGTGCCGAGGAGGTATTTGCCTTCGTATACGGCGCCCGCTTTCAGCGTCGGGTATATGAAATCCGTCACGAATTCTTCTTTTAAGTCTTCAATATATATCTTGCAGGCGCCGCTGTCGATCGCTTTTTTGTTAAGCGGAGAGAGCTCTTCGCCCTGGCCCACATCGGCGGCCATCGCGATCACGTCGCAGTCATAGTTCTCTTTCAGCCACGGGATGATCACGGACGTATCGAGCCCGCCGGAATAGGCCAGTAGAATTTTCATTTTTTTCATCATTCAAACAACCTCCGAATTATTGTTAATAATTATACGATATTATGTATATTTATGCAATACCCATATCATATTTTTTGCAATGTTTTTTAAAAACGCGGATAAATTATAAATATATGGAGATAAAACAGATAAATACAACGCTGATTTAAAATTTCAATAAACTTTGCAGTCTTTTTGATTGCATTGGACATGTATATATGTTAGTATATAAATCGGCATTTTTTCAAGTATGATGCAATTATTTTGGCAGAGTGAGGCAGGAGGAAAAACAATTGGCGAAAGTGGAGAACGTTGGCGCAAACAAAGTAAAGCTTGAGATCACGGTATCACCCGAAGATTTTGCGGCAGCGTTGCAGGAGGCATATCTAAAGAACAGAGGAAAATACAGTGTTCAGGGGTTTAGAAAAGGCAAAGCGCCAAGGTCGTTCATAGAAAATTATTACGGCGAAGGCATATTTTTTGAGGATGCCTTCGATGCGGTGTTCCCGGACAGCTATACAAAAACGGTTGACGAGCTAAAACTTGAGCCCGTGTCAAGACCGGATCTTGATATCGTGACGATCGGTAAAAAAGAAGGCGTCGTCTATACTGCAGAGGTTTTTATAAAGCCCGAAGTTGTTCTTGGCGAATATAAGGGCGTCAAAGCCGAGGAAGCAAAGGCGCAGGTCGACGATAAGCAGGTGGACGATGAAATAAAGAGAGTTGCGGAACGCAACGTCAGATGGGTCGATGTCGACAGGGAAGCAAAGATAGGCGACAAGGTGATCGTCGATTATTCGGGCAGCGTCGACGGTGAAAAGTTTGACGGCGGCACCGCAGAGAATCAGCCGCTCGAGCTTGGGTCGAATACGTTTATTCCCGGATTTGAGGAGCAGGTCGCCGGCATGAAAAAAGGCGAAGAGAAAGACATCACCGTCAAGTTCCCGGACGCGTACCAGGCGGAGCTTCTTGCGGGGAAAGAAGCGGTATTCGCCATCAAACTGCATGAAGTCAAAGAAAAAGAGATGCCGGTATTAAACGACGAGTTTGCGCAGGACGTATCAGAGTTCGATACGCTGGAAGAATATAAGGAGAGCATTAAAAAACGGCTGACCGAGCAGGCCGAGGCGCAGGCAAAATCCGAGACAGAAAACAACGTTGTGGGCGAAGTGGTGAAAAACGCAAAGATCGATCTGCCCCTTTGCATGATCGAGAATCAGATAGACAACCAGATCAGGCAGATAGAATACAACCTGATGTATCAGGGCATCAAGCTTGACGACTATCTGAAGATGACAGGCACAAAGATGGAGGATGTCCGCAACGACTACAGGGAATCTGCCGAAAAAGCGGTCAGGACACAGCTTGTTATCGAGGCTGTCAAAGACGCCGAGGGGATCGAGGCGACAAAGGAGCAGATAGAGGACGCGATAAAATCGGGAGCGGAGCGTGCAAAAAAGGACATGGAGGAATACAGGACGGCGCTTAGCGAGGACGAGTTGGCGTATATCAAAGAGAATCTGGCGTATGATAATACGGTGGCGTTTCTTGTCCAAAATGCGGTTCTTGAGGCCGCTGAGAAAAAAAATAAAAAGGACAAAGCCGAGAAGGAAAACACAAAGGAAGAATAGAATAGTATACTTATATGAGCAGGGAGGTTTTTTATATGACATTGGTACCGTATGTGATCGAGCAGACGAGCAAAGGCGAGCGCAGCTATGATATTTATTCCCGTTTGCTGAAAGACAGGATCATATTCATCGGTGGTGAAGTTGAAGATGTTATGGCCAACCTTGTTGTTGCGCAGATGATATTTTTAGAGGCGGAAGATCCGGATAAAGATATTTTCCTATATATCAACAGCCCGGGAGGTTCGGTGACGGCCGGCATGGCGATATACGATACGATGCAGCATGTCAAATGCGATGTGTGTACGATCTGTATCGGACTTGCCGCGTCGATGGGCGCATTTTTGCTGGCGGCCGGTGCGAAAGGCAAACGCAAGTCGCTGCCCAACAGTGAAGTGCTGATACACCAGCCGTCAGGCGGCACAAAAGGCCAGGCCACGGATATTGCCATCCACGCGGAGCATATCATCAACATTAAAAAGAAAATGAACAGGATATTGGCTGACAGAACAGGACAGCCTATCAAGAAAATAGCGGCGGACACGGAGAGGGACAACTTTATGAGCGCTGAGCAGGCGCTTGAATATGGTATCGTCGACGAGATCATTCCGCCGAAAAACAAGTAAGGAATGAGGTGAATAAATGGCGAATTACAACGATGACCAAAAACAATTAAAATGTTCATTCTGCGGCAAGGCACAGGAACAGGTCAGACGTCTTGTGGCCGGGCCGGGTGTATATATTTGTAACGAGTGTATTGAGCTGTGCAAAGAGATCATTGAGGAAGACTATCAGGAAGCCGTGTCTTTTGACATGGGGGAGATCCCCAAGCCGGAGGATATCGTCGCGTCGCTTGATGATTATGTGATAGGCCAGACGCTCGCCAAAAAGAATCTTGCCGTTGCGGTGTATAATCACTATAAACGGATAAACGCTGACGTCAAACAGGACGATGTCGAGCTCCAAAAGAGCAATATCGTGATGCTTGGGCCGACAGGCTGCGGGAAAACGCTGCTGGCGCAGACGCTGGCGCGTATATTAAACGTGCCGTTTGCGATGGCGGATGCCACGTCGCTGACCGAAGCGGGGTATGTCGGCGAAGATGTCGAGAATATACTGCTGAAGCTGATACAGGCGGCGGACTATGATATCGAGCGCGCGCAGCGCGGCATCATTTATATCG
>JAQTSP010000242.1 GCA_028711205.1 Eubacteriales bacterium
TTGTTCCCAATCAGTACGTCAAGCCCGCCAAGCGCTTCTATCCCTTTATAAACGGCGGTTTTAACATGGCTGTATTCATAATCACTGCATTTTGCGATATAAACTTTCGGCATACATTCTCCGCACTAGAGACTGTTAATAAAGCTTTGGATGCGTTTTAGCGCTTCTTTTAAGTTGTCATACGATGACGCGTACGAGCATCGTATAAAGTTCTCCATGTTTTTGCCAAACGCGGTACCGGGCACACAGGCCACCTTTTTCTCGAACAGCAGCCGCCTGCAAAACTCTTCGGAATCGAGGCCGGTACTGCTGATATTCGGGTAGATATAAAACGCGCCAAGCGGTTCGAAGCATTTTAGGCCCATCTCGTTCAGCGAAGCAAACATCAGCCGCCTTCTTCTGTTGTATTCCGCCACCATCTTCCTGACATTCGAGAAGCCGTTGCTGCACTCGGAACGCAGCGCCTCGACACCGGCATCCTGGCTGATCACCGATGCGCACAGCATCGAATACTGGTGTATCTTGACCATCGCGTCGATGACAGGCTTTGGGCCTGCCGCGTACCCGAGACGAAACCCCGTCATCGCGAACGCTTTGGAAAAGCCGTTGATGACGACCGTCCGCTCCAGCATGCCGGGCAGTGACGCGATCGAGCAATGATCACGGCCGTAGGTGAGTTCCGCATACACTTCGTCGGATATCACAAGCAGGTCTTTTTCGATGATGACATCCGTTATCTGCTCGTAATCCTCTTTTGTCATGATGGCGCCGGTCGGGTTATTCGGAAAAGCGACCACGATGGCCTTGGTTTTATCCGTGACCGCATCCCTGATGCTTTTTGGCGTGATCTTAAAATTCTCACTCTCCTGCAACTTCATCGGAACGGGTATGCCGCCCGCGAAACTGACGCCCGGCATGTATGACACATACGACGGCGCCGGCACCAGCACCTCGTCGCCCGGATTCATGATCGCGCGGAAAGCAAGGTCGAGCGCCTCGCTCGCGCCGACCGTCACAACGACCTGCCCCATGTCATAGCGAAGGGAAAACCGCATATCCAGGTAGTGCAGTATCTCATTTCTTACTTCGGTCGAGCCGTAGTTCGACGTATAATGCGTACGCCCCGATTCAAGTGCGTATATCGCGCTCTCGCGTATGTTCCACGGCGTATCAAAATCGGGCTCGCCCACGCCAAGCGAAATACAGTCCTTCATCTCGCTCGCGATATCGAAAAACTTGCGTATGCCGGATGGCGGAACTTCTCTCACGATCGTCGAAATGATCTGTTCCGTATTCATGGCGAAATGACCAGCCTTTCTTCTTTATCTTTGACCATCAGTATCACACCGTGCTCTTTATACTTGCGCATGATAAAGTGCGTGACCGTGCTCGACACGCCGTCCAAAACGGCAAGCCTTTCAAAAACGAACTGCGATACCTGCTTTAGGCTTCCGGCTCTTACAATAACTGAAAGATCATAAGTCCCCGACATCAGATAAACAGATTTGACTTCGGGAAAACGATAAATCCTTTCTGCCAGATCATCATACCCAAGCCCTCTTTTGGGAACGACTTTCACTTCTATGAGCGCTTCTGTCTCATCCGATTCAACTTTTTCCCTGTTGACGATCGCAGAATATTTAACAATGACCTTTTCTTTTTCGAGTTTTGCGATGGTCTCTTTAACTTCATTCTCCGAAACACCCGCCATCGTCGCCATATCTTTTATACTCATTTTCGCATCGGTCTCAAGCATATCAAGAATCTCGCTGCATATAGAATTGCTCATATGAAAAACCTCCCCATGTTAAAAGTTGCTTGTTGTATTCTACCACCATGGCATGTCAGACGTCAACAAGCTTCACACCGCCGAAACCTGCGATTTTTAGGCTATATACAAAAAGCGCCGTGTGCGTTTGTACACGGCGCTTTTTTGAAACTTATCTTTAGAAACGGTCTCTTCTTGCCTTAAAGCAGTCGCTGCAGTATACCGGTCTTTCGCCGGTCGGCTGGAACGGCACCTGTGTCTCACAACCGCATTCTGCGCATACTGCGCTGTACATCTGGCGGTCGCCTCTTCTCTGGTGCTTTCTTGACTGACGGCATTCAGGACATCTCTTCGGGTCGTTCTCGAAACCTTTTTCACGATAAAATTCCTGTTCGGATACGGTAAATACAAACTCTGAACCGCAATCCGCACACGTTAGTGTTCTGTCTTCAAACATTTTTTCTCCTTCTTTTCTTATCCATGGCTTACAAGAATAGATGACTTTTCTTAACTCCGGTTCAATGTTTCTTAGAACACCACTCAAGGTTAGGAATTCTTTCATCAGGTTCTTTTGACCATTGTATTTTATACACAGCTTAGAAAATCTGTGTATTGAGCACATGATATCACTAATACAGGCTTTCGTCAACACCGCATTTCATAGCAATGCTCTATAATTTCCAATATATTCATTTATATTCCATATTTATGCTATTCGGGCTGCAAAACCGCTTTTATGTCGGTTCTGTCGTCGGTTCTGTCGTCGGTTCTGTCGTCGGTTCTGTCGTCGGTTCTGTCGTCGGTTCTGTCGTCGGTTCGGCAGGATCGGCCGTGTTCCAATACCGTTTACCCGTGTACGACGGATAGTACGCTTCCTCGAAGAAGACCTCATCGAGCTCGTTGCCGTCAAGATCCAGTATTTGTTTGTACACATCGATCCTTGTGGACGCATGCGGCGATACATAAAGAACTGATCCGCCTACCGGAATCGGTTCTCCATCCGGCGTTGCCGTATAGCCGTAAAAGTCTGTCGTACCCGGCGTACTGCCATTCCTGCGGTTTCTCGATGAAAAGTCGAATATGACGTCTCCGTATGTCTCATCCACGATCGGCACGCCGTATATCTCGACCGTCACATTATATTCGTCCTTGTTGACGTACGAAACGATGAACACCGTCGTATCGTATTCATTGAGCAGTTTAAGATCCGGGCCATTCGAGCTGATCGTTGCGTCAAGGCCGACCGGTATATAGCCGGATATGATCGAGTGGTGACTCGCATCGGTGGTCAGCCCCGCTCTGATCGCCGCGTTGTACGTCGTGCTTGAAATCTGGCATACGCCGCCGCCCGGTTCGGTCACATACGCGCCGCCCTTGATACCGGCCGCACCCAGCCAGCCGTTTGCGTACGTCCTTGGCCCCGCTTCTTCGTTGATCGACCACTCCACCCCCGGCGCGATCTCCACGCCGTTGATGATGCCCGACATCTTGGCCACGTTA
>JAQTSP010000243.1 GCA_028711205.1 Eubacteriales bacterium
GTGTCACCTGAACGATGCCCTGCCCGATGCCTGTGTTGATTGTATCGATCGGCGTCCAAATCAGCTCGGTCAGCATGCTCGAGATATCGCTGGCGTACCCTTGAGCCCTCGACTCTTTTTTTGAAATACCAAGTTTTTCGTATAATATGTCACGCACGCGCTCACCCATTGTCGTACCGTCCACGTCCCGCCAGACCTTGTCCTCGCCTTTCTCCCATTCAAGGCCGGCCAGGTAGATAAGCCCGTCCGCCGTTTCGTCAATCTGCGTATCGGTATACTCGACTTCGCGCGCTTCTGCAATGCTTTTTAAAAGAGTGACGATGCCGTTCTCGCCGTTTTTAACGAGCTGCGGTATGTACGAGCTCTGTTCGTTGATCGGTTTGGTGTTGTCGTAAAGGACTTGCTGATTGCCGATCTGGCCGATGACTTCTCCGGGAATCTCGATGCCCGTTGACGATGTCAGCCCAAACTTCTCCCCCCATTTGTCAAGCAGATCGATGCCCAGCCTGTCCGCCAGCGTAAAGAAATAGTAGTTGCAGCTGTGCGTCAGGCCTTCCACAATCGTCTGATTCTGATGATTTAAGATGTTTTTTACCCAGCAGTGGGGCGACTTGCCGTACAGTGTGTATTTATCGAATGTGCCTCCGCAGCTGATCTGTTCCGTCAGCGTGGTTCCCTTATCGGGATCCGTTGCGCCTTCCATCAGCGCAGCAAGGCCCGTCACCATCTTGAAGATAGATCCCGGCGTGGCCTTGCTCCCTATGGCTTTATTAAACAGCGGCGTCGCGGTGTCATTGAGCAGCGCATCATAGTCTTCGTCCGAGATCCCGCCGGTAAACAGGTTTAAATCAAAACTCGGATAGCTTGCCATCGCGAGTATATCGCCTGTCTGCACGTCGAGCACCACGGCCGCGCCTGATTCGGCAAGATCGATATCCTCAAGATCAATACCCTCATAATATCCATACTCGTCCAGTGCATAGAGTCTTTCTTCTTCCGCTCTGATGGCGGCGATGTTCTCCTCCAAAGAATCCTCGACGGCCAGCTGAAGCGCGATATCGAGCGTCAGCATCACGTTGTCGCCCTGCGTTGGCTCTGTGGATGACAGTACGTTCTGCACAACCGCCATGTTGTCGATCTCAACTTCCTGCACACCCTGCCGCTCAGAGCTGTTGCCCGTTAAATATTCCTCCATCGCGGCCTCGATACCGGTAATGCCGATCAGGTCGTCCACGCTGTAGCCAAGCGCCTGATAGTCTTTGAGTTCTTGCTCATCGGTAATGTTGCCAAGATACCCGATGATATGTGCGGCCACGCTTACTCTTGGATAGATGCGCACCGTGCTCTCCGAAATACTCATGCCTTTGAGCTCGACGCTGTGTGTCTCTATCTCCGACACAGTCTGTATGCTGACATCGTAAGCCACATCGACCGGCTCATAGGCGACCCAGGACGCAAGCTGTACATCCTGCCATACGGAAAGGACTTTCCTTGCCTGCTCATAATCCATCTCGCTCGGTATCTGATATTTGTTTCTCAAATAAAGATAGATCTCTTCCGGCGAACTCTCCGTATCAACATACATGTTTGACCGCCAGTTTTCTTCTCGTAACACCTGCGCTTCTTCAGAGATATCTCCCCAGTCAAAATAGTACTCTCCCGTTTCTTCGTCATACTTTATCGCGAACGTATCGACCGTTTCTCCGCTGTTTGCCTCAACAATTTCGATCGTCTCAATGATGATCTGCGTATAGTATGCCCTGTCTGTCGACGTGTTCTGTGTCGGGTCTCTGTAAAACTGTACGTTATAAGATTTTTCGTCGTACGCCAAAGGCAGTCCGTTCTGGTCGAGTATGCAGCCCCGCGCACCGGATATGATAATCTCTCTTTGCGTCAGCGCACCGGAATCT
The DNA here is from genome assembly GCA_028711205.1 of Eubacteriales bacterium. Classification (GTDB taxonomy): domain Bacteria; phylum Bacillota; class Clostridia; order Christensenellales; family SZUA-584; genus JAQTSP01. The sequence goes on from JAQTSP010000243.1 coordinate 1,911, forward strand.
GCCGCGTACTTTTCACCTTTAACGAGCGTCAGCTGAATAAGCTGAATAAAGAGCACAACAAACATTCCGACCGCGAGGGCTCCAAATATAATAAACCGTTTACGTATATTTACATTCATATAAATCTCCAGCCGTTTATATTCCACCACGACCATAAAGCATTATACCATATACTCAAAATTATGAATGATTTTTTATTAAAATTTTAATAAAAAAGTATTGCATAAATCAACATGTTTATGGTATCTTAACGATATCATCATGCTCAGGGAACGTTGAGTGCGGTTAGAATAACACGGACGATGGGGTCAGATTGGCAGTTTATCTGTCGGGTTTGGCTTTTTTTATTTTTTGGAGGTGCGATAATATATATGACGACTGATATGGCATTAAATAACGTGTGGGTACTCGTATGCGCTGCGCTTGTGTTCATCATGCATGCCGGATTTGCCTGTGTTGAGGCGGGCATGACGCAATCAAAAAACACCGCAAACATCATTATGAAAAACTTTATGACGGTTGCCATCGGCGCGCTTTGCTATTATCTCATCGGATATTCGCTGATGTATGGCAGCGATATCGGCGGTGTCATCGGTACGCCTTTCCTTGGCATCACGGGTGACAACTATGCATATGCGGATACGCTGAGCCTTAATGTGTTCTGGTTCTTTCAGGCCGTTTTCGCGGCGACATGCGCCACGATCGTATCGGGCGCCATCGCGGAACGCATGAAATTCGGCGTATATCTCGGCTTTTGCCTTGTGATGTGTACCGTCATATACCCTGTCACCGGCCACTGGATCTGGGGTGACGGCTGGCTCGGCCTCAGCAAGGGCCTCGGGTTCACCGATTTCGCCGGCTCCACAGCCGTTCATGCCGTCGGCGGGTTCTCGGCGCTTATCGGCGCGAAGCTTGTCGGCGCAAGAACCGGTAAATATCCGCACCGCGGCGCAATCAAAACCATACCCGGGCACAGCATTCCGCTTGGCGCTTTGGGCGTACTGCTTCTATGGTTCGGTTGGTTCGGGTTTAACTGCGGCAGCGGCCTGGCCGCTAACGTCGATATCGGGCTTGTCGCGGCCAACACGATACTCGCAGGCGCGGCGGGCGCGGTCGGCGCTCTGGCGCTCAGTATAATAAAGAATAAACACGTGGACGTCGGTATGACGCTCAACGGATGCCTGGCGGGCCTTGTCGGCATCACGGCGGGCTGCAACTTTGTCGAACCCTGGGCGGCCATCGTGATCGGCGTATTGTCCGGCGTTGTGATGCTGTTCGCGGTCGAGATTTTCGACGGGAAGCTCAGGATCGACGATCCTGTCGGCGCTATATCCGTCCACGGCATCACGG
>JAQTSP010000047.1 GCA_028711205.1 Eubacteriales bacterium
GGCCGCCCATCAGCGCGGTTTCGCCCGTGAAGACGAAGCGAATTTCCTCGCCTATTATGTTTCCTCATATGCAGATGACATTTCCGTTGCTTATTCGGGCACAATGCTTGCTGTCATCAATGCGATGAACAAATTATACGCCGCCGACAGCGATCTGTATTTTGAACTGTGCGTCACCTATTCCGACGGCTTGAACAGGGATCTGCAGAATTATTCGGCATACTGGCAGCAGTTCGAGAGCCCGATGGGCGAGACGGTCGAGACCGTCAACAACACGTATCTCAAGGCCAATATGCAGCATGACGGCGTAAAAAGCTATGGCCGCATGGTCGATCTTCTGATCGCACTTTGGCGCAGCGGCGGCCTGTAAATAAAAAATGCTGCTAAGCGCAAAAACGGCAGTATCACCGATACCGCCGTTTCCATCTTTCTCATAAGCCCTATATTGAAGCGAGTACTTTTTTAAGCTTTGCGAACCGCGGCAAGCCGTTTTCAAAAGGCGGCCTCGATTCACCCTGAACCAGCGGAAACGCGTACCTGAGATATTGTTCGTTCATTCCGGTACCCTCTTCGTTGATCCATTCCCTCGGTATTTTCTTTTCCTTGTTCGCGACATCATCAAGCTTGACCAGCCTGATGTTGCATTTATATGCGGCGCCTTCTTCACGTTCGAAAGCAACCATATAGTCTGTTTTGCCTTCGACCGCGTATCTTACAGCCATCTGACCCGCCAGATACGCCTCGTCAACATCCGTTTTAGACCCCAGATGCGCCGCGCATCTTTGCAGCAGGCTGAACTCTATCGCGCGCACTTTCGCACCGGTGCTCTGTTTTGTGATATCCGCAAGCGTTGCCGCAAGACCGCCAAGCTGCGAATGCCCGAAGGAATCTTTCATTTTCGCGAGATCAGAGCCGTACTCGGATATGTATTTACCGTCTTTATCCATGATGCCCTCCGACGCCGCAATGATGACATAGTTGTTCTTTTTATATATGTCTGAAACGCGCTGCAGGTAATTATCAAGATCAAACGCCATCTCGGGCAGATAAATGAGGTCGGGCCCTGCGCCTCTGCTCGCCGCCAAAGAAGCCGCCGCCGTCAGCCATCCCGCGTTTCTTCCCATGATCTCGAGTATCGTGATCGTGCCTCTGTCATAGACCCGCGCGTCCTGGTACACTTCCATGGTCGATGTCGCGATATATTTTGCGGCGCTCCCATATCCCGGGCAATGGTCTGTGCCCCAAAGATCGTTGTCGATCGTCTTTGGCACGCCCATGACTCTGCATTCATAGCCGGCCTTCAGCATGTATTTGCTGATCTTGTTGCATGTATCCATCGAGTCGTTTCCGCCGTTATAGAAGAAGTATCGCACGCCATACTTTTTGAAAACTTCAAGAAGTCTTTTATAGTCCGTTTCGTCATCTTCTGCGCTTTTCAATTTGTATCTGACAGACCCAAGCGCGGACGACGGCGTGGTCTTTAAAAGCTCTAGTTCACTGAAGTCTTCTTTTTCGATATCATACAGCTTTTCATCGAGTACGCCCTTTATACCGTGCGCGGCGCCGTAAACCTTCGTGATACATCCCTGTTTTAACGCTTCCTGAAAAACGCCCGCTGCGCTCGCGTTAATAACCGATGTCGGCCCTCCGGACTGACCGAAAACACATGCCCCTTTTAATTCGCTCATTTGAATCCTCCCGTAATAAAATATAAATCTTTATTTTAATTATACCCGTTCTGCAATTATTTTCAATGACTTTAGGAGATTTTTTATTGCTCAAGTCTAAATAATAAAAAAGCTGCTGTCATAAGCCGACGCAGCCCTTTAATTGAACATTTTATTATTCCTTCTCAAGCGGATACAGGTCGGACGCAAACCGTACGATGATACCATCCCTGTCCCAAATCTCGCCTTCATAGTGGATAAATCTGAAATCATCCCCATATGTGTTATAAATATATTCAGGCTGCTCGCCGTAGGTCTTTGGGACACAAAGGATGAAGCCCATGACAGAGACGACGCTTTCATCATATATCTCGTCTGTCATGATAAAGTCCTGTGATATTTCATCACCGCTTTTTGTGATTGTGACGAAATCGAGCAGCGTGCCGCTTTGCGCATTGACAGAAATACATAACAAAGCGCCATCCATCAAATCCGTTTGCCCGGAAACGGTGATTACGCCGTCGTTGATCTCGAGATCACAGTTTCCCGTTACATTATAAGTCGGATCGCCGACAAGCGTTTCCGGCCTTGCAAGCGCAGCAGCGCCGCATCCCGCAAACACCGCTGTTACCAAAATCAGCGACAGAACCAATAGAATTATTTTAATGCTTCTTATTTGCATATCTTACCCCTTAAATTCATTATCGTACTAAAGTATACATAAAATCCGGCGCGATGTAAAGCAAAAAAACACGCGCTGATCATCGTTATGTGCTCTTCAAAAAATCTTTTTGTTTTATACATGCATATCCTGTTTATATTATTCTAGGACAAATAAACGCTATAGGTGGATAATATGGCCATAAAACGAAAATATCTGGGCGAACTTCTCATCGATATGGGCATGGTCAACAAACAGCAGCTTGATGAATGCCTGAAAGAACAGAGAATCTCAGGAGACCGCCTTGGTAAAATAATGAAGGCCAAAGGTTTCGTGACCGAGCAGCAATTGATGGAGATCATGGAATATCAGCTTGGCATACCTTTTATTAACCTTGACACAGTCAGCCTTTCTCCAAAGCTTGCAGATTATATCCCCGTTTCTCTCGCCAGAAAGCATAAGATGGTGCCCGTTAAAGCGGAAAATAAAAAGCTGTATATGGCGATGGACGACGCGCTTGATTTTATTGCGCTTGAAGACGCAAGGGTCGTATCCGGCCTTGAAGTCCTGCCGATGATTGCGCCCGAGAACGCAATAGAGACGGCGATCAACAAGCTTTATGGCAACGAGTACGCCGAAACAGCGATCAAGGATTTCGCGGAAGAAAACGACAGCGAATCGGGCAACGGCGCTGACGCTCCCACCACGAATATTTCCAACGCGCCCATCGTGCGTCTGGTCAACTCGATACTCGAACAGGCCGTCAAATTAAAAGCGAGCGATATCCATGTCGAGCCGACAGAAACCAATGTGCGCGTACGCATGCGCATAGACGGACAGCTTATCGCCGCGCTGACGATACCCAAAAAAGCGCAGTCCGCGGTACTGACACGCTTGAAGATCATAGGCAGCATGGACATCGCAGAAAAAAGGCTTCCCCAGGACGGGCGCTATAAACTGATTGTTTCCGGAAACGAGATCGATGTTAGAATGTCCTCTCTTCCAACCGTGCACGGCGAAAAAATCGTCATGCGTCTTTTAGATAAGCATAATTTTCTTATCTCCAAGGAAAAACTCGGCTTCTCCAAAGAAAATATCAAGAAGTTCAATGCGCTTCTCAATAATCCGCACGGCATCATACTGATCACCGGCCCGACGGGAAGCGGTAAATCGACGACGCTGTACGCGATGCTGGGCGAGCTCAACAAAAACACGGAAAATATCATTACGGTCGAGGACCCGGTCGAATATACGATGGGCGGCATCAACCAGGTGCAGGTCAACAGCAAAGCCGGGCTCACTTTTTCGACAGGGCTGCGTTCGATACTGAGACAGGACCCGGATATCATCATGGTCGGCGAGATACGCGACCAGGAAACGGTGGATATTGCGATACGTGCGGCGATCACCGGGCATCTTGTGCTGTCGACCATACACACGAACGATGCGCCTGGCACACTGTCGCGGCTTATCGACATGGGTATCCCCTCTTATATGCTGGCGGCGTCGCTTGTCGGCATACTGTCCCAGCGTCTTGTCAAGAAGATATGCCCGTTTTGCAAAGAGATCTATAAGCCGACGAAGTTTGAGCTGAGCGCAGCTGGCCTGCCAGCCTCTTATAACAAGGAAATCTATATCGGAAAAGGCTGTTCAAACTGCAACGACTCCGGATATAAGGGCAGGACGGCCGTTCACGAGATACTGGTTATCGACCGGATCATCCGTGAAAAAATAACAAATAATGCAAGCATCGATGATATACGCGATTATGCACTGACCAAGCAAAACATGACAACGATCGCATCCGAATGTGTTTCACTGATGGAAAAAGGATTCACAACAATACAAGAGGTCATCAAAACGGCATACTCATATAAAGGAGATATCGAATGAAAATAAGGACACTTCTTGAAAACGCAGCCAACATTGACGCTTCAGATCTTCATATCACCGTCGGTATTCCGCCTATGATACGTATAAGCGGCAGCCTAAAACCGCTTGTCGATATGGTCGTCACGCCGGATTTATCCCGCGAGTTCGCGAGAGAGATCATGAACGACGCCCAGTGGGAAACGCTTATCGATAAAGGAGAATGCGATTTTTCACTGTCTGTACCCGGTAAATACCGTTTTCGCGCCAACACCTATATGCAGCGGCACAGCGTCGCGATCGCGCTTCGCCTTATCAAAAGCAGCCCGCCGGATATCAACGAACTCGGCCTTCCCCCTATTGTCAGTTCGTTATGTGCGTATAACAGAGGCCTTATACTCGTCACCGGCCCGACAGGCAGCGGAAAATCGACGACGCTCGCGTCAATGATCGACTTTATCAATAACACGGCCAACAAACACATCATTACGCTTGAAGACCCGATCGAGTATCTGCATAAGCATAAAAAGTGCATCGTCAACCAGAGAGAGATCGGCGTCGATACCAATAATTACGCGGTCGCGCTTCGCGCGGCGCTCCGGCAGGATCCCGATATCATACTTGTGGGCGAGATGAGAGACTTGGAGACGATCAGCATTGCCGTCACGGCCGCTGAAACAGGCCATCTTGTACTTTCGACGCTTCATACCACAGGCGCAGTCAAAACCATCGACCGCATCATCGACGTATTCCCGCCGTATCAGCAGCAGCAGATACGTATGCAGCTTTCGATGACGCTTATCGGTATTATCTCACAACAGCTTCTTTTGAGCACAGACGGCAAAACCAGAGTGGCCGCAGTCGAAACGCTTGTCGCCACCTCTGCCATACGCAATCTGATCAGAGAGAACAAGGCGCATCAGGTCGCGAGCGCCATGCAGTCGGCCACATCCGCCGGTATGCAGCTGATGGACAACGCACTGGCCGACCTTTTCAGATCGGGCAGGATTTCGCGCGATACCGCCGTCTCTTACTCAATAGACAAAAATTATATTTCGTCGATATTATAACCGCCCAAGCCGATGATTTTTGGGGTTTCGTCATAAGAATTTTGAGGTGATCGATATCAAATACATATATAGAGCATCAAATAAAGCGGGACAAACAGTTGAAGGGCTTATCGAAGCGGCTGATAAAAAGGCCGTTCTTGGCGCGTTGAGGTCAAAATCGCTCTATCTGCTCAGTTTGAGAGAAGCCAATCCCAAAACAGCGATGGAGATCACCTTCGGATCCGCAAAGATTCCAAAGAGAGCCCTCGCTATCTTTTGCACGCAGTTCGCCAGTATATTAAAATCGGGCGTGCCGCTGATTCAGGCGCTGGCGATACTGGATGAGCAGATGGAAAACAAAAAACTCAAAAAAATCGTGCAAAGCGTATATGATGACCTTCAGCGCGGCAAAGGATTGTCTGACGCGTTTTCCATGCACGAAAAAGCGCTGCCAACAATTATGATCAAGATGATTGAGGCCGGCGAATTAAGCGGCACGCTGGATCTGTCGCTTGAAAGGCTCGCTCTGCAATTTGAGAAAGAACACAACATGGCAAAGAAGATCAAATCGGCGATGATGTATCCGACGATCGTCTGTGTCATTGCTTTGCTTGTCGTGGTCTTTATGCTTGTGTTCGTCGTTCCAAAGTTTATGGGTTTCTTTGAATCATCCGATGCCGAACTGCCTGGTATCACAAAATTTATGCTCTCGCTCAGCGACGCGTTCACAAACGGGTGGATGTATATACTCGCCGGCCTGATACTGATCATCATCGGATTTCGGTTTTACAAATCGACCCCGAACGGCAGGCTCAGGCTCGATACGTTAAAACTCAAGGCGCCGGTTATCAGAAAATCCATGATACGCATACTCTCCGCGCGTTTCTGCAGAACGCTCGCGACGCTGACAAGCACGGGCATCACGCTGACACAGTCGCTGCGTATCGCATCAAAAGTCGTATCCAACAAACTCGCGGAAAACAAGCTTCTTGACATCGAGGAGTCGATCAAACAGGGCAAATCGCTCCACGTATCTATCGTGGCCGCCAATATTTTCCCCAGTATGCTGATGCACATGACAAAAATCGGCGAAGAATCGGGAACGCTTGATCAAATGCTGGAAAAAGCGGCCGAATACTTTGAGGACGAGGCCGATACCGCGATTACCAAGCTGACAACGATGCTGCAGCCGATACTGTTGATCATTGTCGCGGTCATCGTCGTGGCCATCATGCTGTCCGTATTGCTGCCGATTTTCAGTATTTATTCCAGCATATAAATTTTTAAATATTTTATGTTTCAAAAATAAAAATGGTGTTATATAAAAGTGTAATCTTTTATAAAGGTGTAAATGAAAGGAGAATTATTATGGATAGACTATTCAGAAAGAACAGAAAAGGTTTTACGCTTATTGAACTCATCGTTGTTATTGCAATACTGGCGATACTTGCTGCGATAGCAATACCTACATTCGTAGGCATAACAGATCAGGCCGATGCAAAGGTTGCGCTTGCAAATGCGAGGAATATTGCGACAGCGTTCAATGCGTATCAAAACCTTAATCCTCATGATATGCTTGGCGACGATACCACTCTTGCAGATGCGCAGACAGCGCTTGCGTCAATCAATCTGTGGCCGTCAGGATTAGATGATGCAGATGCGACCACCGCATGGGCGCTGATTACCATCACAGGCGGTGTTGCGGTCGCGGCCGAAGCCGCTGTAGCTGAAGAACCTGTATAATGATATGGTTCTTTGATAAGTTTTTTAACTGATCATGAGGGCGAAAGATGTTTCTTTCGCTCTTTTCTTATATTTTATATACAAATAATTTTGTTTGATTCATCAAATATGGTGTTATATAAGATATAGTAACCACACCCTAAAAAGCCGATCGCTTTTTTGGGACCAATAAAAAGCAAGGACAGCGGTATGGAATTGTTTATCGGTATTTTCATTTTTGTTTTTGGCATCATCATTGGCAGTTTTTTAAATGTCTGTATCTACAGAATACCGATGGACAAATCGGTTGTCACGCATCCGTCATGCTGTACCGTGTGCGGCGCAAGGCTGACTGCTCTTGATATGATCCCGGTTTTCAGCTACCTGTTTTTACGCGGAAAATGCCGGCACTGCGGAGCGAAGATATCCGCCATCTACCCTGTCGTCGAGGCGCTGACAGGCGTACTGTATGTGCTGCTGTATATCAAATTCGGGATGAGCTGGCTGCTGCCCGTAAACCTGGCGCTCGTATCGCTGCTGATCGTCATATCGTTTATCGACTATAAACATATGATCATTCCCGATGGCCTGATCATTGCTCTTCTGATAACCGGCGTCATACAGCTGGCGGCAACATTCCTGGCAGACGGGTTTGACAGTTGGTCAGTTTATATCATCGGATTTTTCGCAGGCGGTGTACCGCTGCTGCTGATTGCTCTCTTATGCATGTATGTTCTGAAAAAAGAAGCGTTCGGCGGCGGAGATATCAAGCTGATGGCGTCTGCTGGCCTGATCATAGGATGGAAGCTGATGATCACGGCATATCTGATCGGTATCATCACAGGCGCGCTTTTCAGCGTGTTGCTCATCGTTGCCGGGCGAAAAACACGAAAAGACGAGATCCCCTTTGGACCGTCTTTGTGCTTTGGCATCCTCTGCAGCGTTTTCTTTGGGAACTGGCTGATAGACTGGTATCTGGGGTTGTTATAATCGTATGAAGAAATTATTGAATAAAAAAGCGTTTACGCTGATAGAAGTTCTCGTCGCCGTGTGCATGATCGCCGTGATCGCACTGCCGTTGATGTCTGTATTTTTACAGTCGGTCAAAACAGACCAGGCGGCAAAAGGCGTGTTGAACGCCAACTATATTTCTCAGGACTATATCGAGAAGCTCGACGCGGTCACCTATCGCGATGCGCTTATAAACCTGCCGGATCATGAACAGTACGGCGAATACTATTTGACGGCAACCATAGAGCCATACGGAACGACCAGCTCGTCCGGTCCGTGCGAATACGTACATCTCATGTTCTTCGGCAACGAAACGATGCTTGCCGTGATGCCCGACGGAAACTGGCACTTTTTCAGCTCAATCCCAAACGATGTTTCTCTTCAGGTTTCGGGCGGCATATATACATTTATTGGCAGCGACGTCGTGATAACTGGAGAAACGGACTATCCCAATTGTGCGCTTCTCATCAACGCAATGGAAAAAGTATCGTCCTCCGCGATGTCTGTCACGGTTGGAACGGGCTGCAAAGCCGTGCTGTATTGCAAGGTCTGCCATGATGACGAGTTCAGCTTCAGCGGCAGCAGCGAAACATACATAGACCTTATTACAGGTGATACGTCGCTTGTGCACGTGACGGCATACGTCTATGACACGCCCACAGGCACGCAGGAGATCGCGGTGTCGGAAAGCTATATCAACATAGCGAATTGGTAGGATTTATGAAAAGAAAAAACGGCGGATTTACATTAATAGAAACACTGATCACGATCGTTATCGTCAGCGTTGTTGCGCTGCTGATGTATTCGTTCTTCGGCCAGGGCTTTTCGCTGTATTCTGTCGAGACTAATTCTGCGGACGAGCAGATGAGCCAGAGGCAGGTGCTTTCCGATATCACAAACAAAGCGCGCCTGACAGACCCCGGGAGCATTGCGTATGCCGACGGTGTGCTGACGATCGATGATTATGCCTATACGTTTGCAGGCGGGAGTATACTGCGCAATAATACGGTCATTGCAAACGGCATCAGCGCGTTTAATGTCAGTATAGATCAAAACATATTGGAGATCGGCATAGTCAATACTGCGGGAACTGAAATCAGCACGTCCCTTTCTCTATCACAGTAAGGCGGTGAGGATATGAAGATAATGATCGCGATCAAAAAATTAATGAAACGATTCAAGATTCCCAATGTCAGCGGATCTGCGATTATCACGGCGCTTGTTACGATGACTTTTTTGGTGCTGATCGGGTTGTCGGTTGCCACGCTGTCGATGGGCACTCTTGTCAGCAATTCTGCGGACGCAGCCACCAACGACTCATATTACGCGGCCGAGGCGAGCATCAACAGCGCGATAGAACAGCTGAAATATGAAGCGTCAAAGTATTACGGCGACATGATGGACGCGGAAACCATGGCCATATATAACACGTTATACAACAACTTTTTTACCGGTATCAACACAAACGCCGCGCTTCATTTTATTGAGCCGTCGATCACCGGCGTTACCACCGTAACGGCTTTTTCGATCGGCGAATATGATACCGCGCAGGATATCGCCGAGTTCATTGTTTCTTGCACAGCCACGACCGCGGACGGCACAAGCTATGCTGTCAACGGCACGCTTTCTATCAAACGCATCGACGTCAGCCATTCGCAGTATATCTGGATCACCGACGATACCGCAATCAAGGCGGGAAACACCCTTGACCTCGAATCCAAGAACAGCGTGGCCGTCAGCGGCGGCGATGTTCTCGTCGCGAATTTGCTGTATGTGTCAAAGGACGGCAGTCTCCCCTATTCGATCACCGGCGGAGAGCTGATCATCGACCCGACGATCGGAGATAACATCGTCGACTTTTTGGTATACCCATCGTACACAGACCCTGTGATCGCTGTGCCTGATTATTATATTACGGAAAGCAGCTATACGATCAACTGGGACCTGCCTTCGCCGACAACGCTGGCCACAGCCGACGGTACAGAGCTGCATTTTACATCGTGTACGATACCCGAGGGCATCATCTACGGCAGAGGCGACATACATATCTCAAATAGCGTCGTCAACGGCGATATATACTGCGACGGTGATATGTTTATCAACAATTATGCCAGCATCAACGGAAACATTTATTGCAGAGGCAACGTTTATATCACAAATGTCGAGATCGGAGGAAACATATATTGCGACGGGTTCGTCGATTTCAACAACGGGAATCTCGCTTCATCCATATACGCGGCCGGCGGCATTACGATACTTGACGGGACGACAAGCGGTAATCTGTTCACGCCCGGGGAAATCTCGATTGAGAACGCGACGGTAACGGACGGCATCATATACGCATCGACAAAGCTGACGATCGGCGCCGGCGAAATGACAGCAGTATTGTTTTCTGGCGGCGACATCGAATTTACGGCGGATGTCTCCGTCGCCGGTACGGTCATTGCAAAAAACGATATCTATTTTAAGGTCGACGCAAACAAAGACCTGTACGTGAATTATTATTACTCTGAGACAACGGTGGACAGTATCGTGAATGACCCGGACAACAGCTTCTTCTTCTCGAAACCGGAAGAGCCGCGGCTTGACGAGAATGTGTTCTTCGGCCAAACCGTAACGGCGGCAGGCCGTATCAATTAAGAGCCCGGACAGATAGGCCATTGCCTGGCATCATGGCCAACAGGTGTCGCATGAATGAATATGATATGGTGATATTATGAAAAAGAAAGAACGTAAAGCATACAAATGCATATGTAATAAACACGGCTCTGCTATTATTACGGCGCTTGTGACAATGTCCGTACTGATACTGCTCGGGCTTGCTGTCGTGACCATGTCAATGGGTACGCTGGTGACGAACTCTGCCGACGCGGCGACAAACGACGCGTATTACGCCGCCGAAGCGGGCATCAACAGCGCGATCGAGCATCTGAAGTATGAAACGTCCAAATATTACTACGCGATGCTCGATGCACAAGGCAGCGAATACAACGCGCTGTACGCCGCTTTTTTCACAACGATCAACGGCAACGCCCAGCTGTACTTTGTCGAGCCGTCAATAACGGGAATCACCACCGTCACGACATTCACGGCCGGTGATTATGACGCAAATCAGAACATATGTGAGTTTTTGATATCGTGCAGCGCGACCGCCGAGGACGGCACGGGTTATATCGTCAGCGGCGCCGTATACATCAAAAGAGTCGATGTCAGCCAGGGCCAGAACGTCTGGCTCGATATCGACGACGCCGCGATCAAGGCGGGCGGTACGCTTGACCTCGGCAAAAATAACGGTACCACCGTCAACGACGGCAATGTGATTGTCGCTGATCTGATTCTGAATGATGCAGGGCAATGCAGTGTCAACGGCGGTTATCTCTTAATTGACCCCAATGTCGGGGAGGCCATCAACGATGTGCTGACGTATCCCTCCTATTCCGATCCCGTACTCACAGATATCGACGTTTATGTCACGGAAAACGACTATACATTCAACTGGGGCAACATACCGGGAGAACCGGTCTGCATCACCACGGCGGAAGGCATCGATATCCATTTTGCCAACTGTACTGTCCCGGAGGGCGTCGTCTATGGCAAGGGCGACATCCACGTCAATAACGGTATATTCAATGCGGATTACTACTGTGACGGCGATATACATATCAACAACTGTACGGTCAACGGGGATGTCTATGTCAGGGGCGACGCATTGATCAACAACTCTGTCGTCAACGGTAACATTTACTGTGACGGCTTTGTCGAAATCGTTAATCAGTTTATCAACGGCTGTGTCTATTCGGACGGCGGTATTGATATCAATAATGCCTCCTGCAGCGGCAGCCTGTTCTCGACGGATCAAATAACGATCAAGAATACAGGCGTCACAGGCAGTGTTATCTACTCGAAAACAAAAGTCACCATGGGAAATATGAGTGCAAATGCGGTTATTTTCTCGGGCGGCGATATCGAAATCTCCCATAGCATGTCCGTGACAGGCTGCGTCATTGCGAAGCAAGACATCTATTGCCAGGGCAATAACAGATGGATGACTGTCAATTACTCTCAGTCGAATATCGAAGATATCGTGTCGGACACAGACTTAAACTTCTTCTTTGAAAGCACAGGAGAATCCCAGCTGAGCGAGAACGTGTTCATCGATCAAAGCATAACGGCCGAGGGCCGAATTAACTAAGGAGATTTTTATGCCAATAAAGCAACCGCCGACAATATCAGTTGATATTGGGCACTCCAATTTAAAGATATTGCAGACAGCCCCGGACGGAAAGATAGTCAAGTTCGTTGTACACAAAATGCCCGAAGGCTGCGTGGACGATCTTAACATTTTTTCTGACGAAGCGCTGTCGAACTCATTGAAAACCGCACGGAAAAAGGCGAAACTTCCGTACGGAAAATGCAATCTCGTGTTAAGCGGAAGCGATATCATCATACGTTATTTTACGCTTCCGATATTGGAAGAGGGAGAATTGTATGAGAACATACTGCACGAGATATCAGGATACCTTCCCGTGGATCCGGAAAAATATTATGTTGACTACAAGATCGCGGGTATCGTGAAAGAGGACGGCATCGATATGTACAAGGTGCTTGTCACGACCGCTCATAAACGTATGATCAACAGCTATAAACGCATATTGCGCTCTGCCGGTTTCAATGCGACGGTGATCGATACGTGCGAAAACGCAAGGGAAAAAATGCTGCGGTACAACTATGAGAAAGACAATTCTTTCCCGATAAAAGGCGGCATATGCATTATTGACCTTGGCACAAAACATACACGGGTCAATATATATTTCAACGGATATTATTATGTCAGCAATGTGCTCAAGCGCTCGAGCCAAAGCATTACGGATATTATCTCGCAAAACACGGGCAAAGATGTATTGGTGTCCGAATCAATAAAGCGCGAAAACGACTTTTTAAACCAGGAACACGAAAACAGCGAGCTGAAATCCGCCGTAACTTATGAAGTCGATTCGCTGTTATACGAGATCACGCGCGTTTTTGATTATTTTCGAAACCGCACGAAAGAAACCATACATGCAATATATATATCCGGCGGCGGTTCATTGCTTCCCGGGCTTAAAAAATACATGGAAATACACACAGGGATCCCTGTGCATTATGCGTCCGATCTTATCACAGCGACAAAGGCGAATAAAAGTGTCGATAACAAAGCATTCGCTTTTTTGCTTAACGCATACACAGCG
>JAQTSP010000244.1 GCA_028711205.1 Eubacteriales bacterium
TAGTTTTTCGTTATCGGCATCCGGCATGTACTTTTTAAACAGTATGAGTATGCTTTTCTTATGTCCGGATATTCTTTCCTCGTCTTTCTTTATCTCTTTGCCGATCCTTGCGATATCATCGCGCTTCGCCGCGATGCCGCCGTCCAGTTCACGAACGGCTTTCAGCGTTTTTTGCAGATCGAGCAAAGCCTGTTTTTGCTTTTTCTCTTCAGCCGCGGCCAGCTCATGGCGTGCCGCCGCCTCGGCCAGCCTGCGTTCGGCCGCCGGCTTGTCTGCCTCGTACTGCTCAAGCTCCCGCTCGAGCGCGTTTGTTTTTTTGACCGTATCGCGGCACAGTATGAATCCGTCCCTCAGCGCGCCGTGCGCCGCTATCGTGTCTTCAAGCGCCTGCCGCTCCTGCTCAAGCGCCTGCTGTTCCGTTTCGTCCAATACTTTGACCGCTTCCATCCTTGCCGTTATATCGCCCAGGTGTTTGCTCTCGCTGTCTTTTCTTTCAAACACAGCGATGGAGATATTGCGGTATATGTCCATGTCGGTGATCTGCTCTAAAATATCCGCCCGCTCGTTCGAATTCGCTTTTAAAAACTCGGCAAACTGGAACTGCGCCAGCATGATCGACCGCGTGAACTGACTATAGCTCAAGCCTGTTAACTCGACGATCTTCTCTTCGGCCTCTTTGATCATGGCCGCAATGACACGCCATGATCCGTCCGGCTGATATTCAAGGATCTCTCTTTTTGCCGGCCTGAACGGCTTGGCTCCCTTCTTTGTACGCTGGTGGGAAAACGCGGCTTTATACCGTCTGCCGCGTGATACAAAGACGACCTCCGCGGCGCACGCGTCACAGCCTTTTGACATCAGCTCATCCTGCGTCTCGCTGACCATGGCGATACGCGGCGTTTTGCCGGACAGCGCAAGGCTGATCGCATCGAGTACCGTGGTCTTGCCGGCGCCCGACGGCCCGACGATCGCGAACAGGCCTTCGCCGTACCCCGCATCCGTAAAATCGATCTCGAACCGGCCGGAGAGCGAATTGATGTTATAGATGACCACCTTCTCTATCCGCATGACTGCCCTCCTTCAAGCGCCGCCACGATCTCGTCAAAACAATCGATCAGCTCCCGCTTATGTTTATCTTCAAACGTGTTGTTCTCGATGCACTTTATAAAAACGTCCTGTACCTTCATGCTCTCCAACGTTTCCCCGCCGCCCGATGAAGCGAGTATGCGCTTCAACACGGCGTTGTTTCTGATACTCAAGACCTCGGCTTTGCCGTCTTTGACGATCGTGTGGATATCCGCCGAAAGCCCGGGGCATATCCCGTCTCCGGTATACGTGACCTCGACCCACACATCGTCATCCGCGATCCCTTTGAGCGCACGCATGATCGTCTCATGATCGCCGCGTATCGCCCTCAGCTGCTGAAAAACGGGCACCGTGATCTTGCCGATGCGCATGCCGTCGTCCGTATCGATTTCGAGAAC
Source organism: Eubacteriales bacterium (assembly GCA_028711205.1). GTDB lineage: Bacteria > Bacillota > Clostridia > Christensenellales > SZUA-584 > JAQTSP01. Next base: position 1,485 of record JAQTSP010000244.1, read on the forward strand.
GAATTTGTCTTTTCCGATCTCGCCAAAACTCATCGGCAGCGGCGACCCCGAGTAGCGGATATGCTCCTCTCCACCTGCGCACTGTTCGCTGTGGATATGCCCGAGCGCCACATATGAAAGCTCTTTCGGAAAAATGTCCGCGCCGACCTGCCCCAGGTTCCCGACATACAGGTCGCGGACACCGTCGCCGTCATGGCGCATGGCGCCCGTCACAAACAGATGCCCCGTCGCAATGATGGGCAGCTTTTCTCCCGCACTGATGGCCGCCTGCGTCACGTCGCTGTAGAATTTTGCCGTCGCCATCGCGATCTTCTCGTCGCTTGTGACAGCGTCGTCTTCTATCCTGACCATCTCGTTTTTCCGAAGATACGGCACCGCGCAGCAAAGCGCACCGACCTCGCCGTCTTTGCCGCGCATGGCGATCACGTGCCTTTCGGGCGCCGACGGCAGCCCGATGATATGAATCGATAGGCGTTCAAGCACGCCCGCGGGCGCCTCGAGCAGCCCCGGGGAATCATGGTTGCCGGCAATGATGACAACCGTGCGGCAGCACGTGCCGAGTACCGATGTCAGAAAGTCGTAGTACAGGCGCTGCGCTGCGCCGCCCGGCACGCCCGTATCAAAAACATCGCCCGATACGATCAGCGCGTCGGCCTCCCGTTCAGCTATCTGCTCTCTCAGCCAGCAGAGGAATTTTTCATGCTCGTCGTTGCGCTTCTTCGCGTACAGCGTATGCCCGATATGCCAGTCGGATGTGTGCAGTATCTTCATGCCGCCTCCGAAATATTATAGGATTTTCTGTCGGAATACTATTTGCTTTCATTGTATCATGCGGCCTTTTTGTTTTCAATGCGACCACACCCCAGCCTCGGCTTTTTGGGGCCCCGTAACGAAAAATAAGGATGCGCCGGTGGGCACACCCTTATTTTCATAAAAAGCTTACAGCTTCAGCGCGGCAAACCGTTCCATCGCCCTCTCAGTGTTCTCGCGCGTATTGAACGCGGTCAGCCGGAAATACCCTTCGCCCGCGCTGCCGAATCCGGCGCCCGGCGTGCCGGCCACACCCGCGTCCAAAAGCCTGTCGAAGAAGTCCCACGATGGCATGCCGCCCGGCGTCTTCAGCCAGACATACGGCGAGCTGACGCCGCCGCAACATGTGATGCCGAGGCTCCCGAGGCCGTCCAGTATGACCTTCGCGTTGCCGAGATAACCGTCGATGATCTCTTTGATCTGCGCCTTGCCCGCGTCAGTATAGCAGGCGAGCGCGCCCTTTTGCGTGACGTAAGGCACGCCGTTGAACTTGGTCGTGTGCCGGCGGTTCCACATCGCATTCAGCGAATGGACATCGCCGTCGCTGTCGGCGCCCATCAGCGCCTTTGGCACAATGGTATACGCACACCGCGTGCCTGTAAACCCGGCGGTTTTCGAAAAGCTCCGGAATTCGATCGCGACCTCCTTCGCGCCGTCGATCTCGTATATGCTGTGCGGCACGCCGTCTTCGCGGATAAACGCTTCGTACGCCGCATCAAACAGTATTAGCGCGCCCGTCTTCTTCGCGTAGTCGACCCATTTTTTGAGCTCGGCTTTTTTCAGCACCGTGCCCGTCGGATTGTTGGGATAGCAAATGTAGATGATATCCACCGGCGTTTTAGGTAATTCCGGCCGGAATTCGTTTTCGGCCGTGCACGGCAGATACGTGATATTGGAATACCGCTTTGTCGTTTCGTTGTATTCGCCCGAACGGCCGGCCATCACGTTGGTAT
>JAQTSP010000048.1 GCA_028711205.1 Eubacteriales bacterium
CTTTGTCTATCATCGCAAACCGCTCGGACGCGGCGCCTTCGGCCGTGTAATAAGCGCTGTTAAAAAGGGCGACTTTCTGCCCGAGGCGCATGCTTGAAAGCGCGGTCGTGAGAGCGGCGATGCCGAACACCACAAGCACGATGAGCAGGAGTATGACGAGTATGGAGGAAGCCCCTTTTTTTGACGATAATATCTTTTTAATCATGCGCCTGCTCCTTATAATACGTTGCCGTGCTGACAGAGGCGAGCTCATCGTCACCGTCCGACGCGCTGACCTGAAGGTTATACAGCGTGCCGGGGTATCCGCCGTCTCTTTCTTCAATATCGATGGCGATGTCATATCCGTCCCGGGTATAGGCGAACTCAGCCGATACGATATCATCGGAGCAGTCGATATCAAGCGCGCCCAAACCGTCATATATTGTATCGGATGAAACGAGCGTTTCAACAGTCGACGTGACGCAGAGCTCCGCATGCTGTATGTTGCCTGCGCGGTCGCTCGTATCGCCCGCGATCACAAAAAGGCGCAGCAAAACGGCGCATATGATACCAAGCGCGGCAATGGATATGATGACTTCTACCAGCGTGAATCCTTTGTTGTTTTTTCTCATGATCTCAGTCCCACCGTGCCTTCTGTGATAAGTTGATCCCCGCCGTTTTCGCAGATGCATTTGATATGGATGCGGTCGTTTTCAAGGTAGATATCAAACCCGTCCATATCCGTGATCCGGTTCGCGGCGCCGACCGACGGCTGCGCGGCCTGCTTTGTCAGGCACTCGTACAGCGTGCCGTCAGAAAAGAATATATACGTTGAAAATGCGGTGCCGGCCAGATCGATCTTGAGCGTATGGCCGAACGCTGTCTCGACGACGCCGATGCAGCCGGCCGCGTCGTTTTGTTTTATTTTCATATTGATGTAAGAATAAGCGACGCGCGCGCTTTCGGAATCCTGTTTTTCCTCAAGTATGTTGTCATAGGCGTTGGTACCGGCGTCGATCACAACAAACACCACGAACGCGAACAGTATCAGCACGAGCATGACGATGATGGATTCGATGGCGAGCACTTTGCTTCGTGAATACATGTTCAGTCACTTGCCCTTTCTATCGCGAAGACCTGCACATCCGGCAATATGTTTGTCGCGAACATTTCGTAATGGTAAATATATTTGTCCTCGTTGAGCTGAAGCCCGTAGTTTTGTTCGAGATAATTAAGATCGGGTGGATAGGCGCCCTCGAGCGCGTAGCACTGCGCCACGTAGCCAAGCACGGTCTCCCTGATATCATCGACCCTGTTTTTGCTGTAGCTGTCGCTGTAATCCGCGACGCCAAAAAATATCACAGCGCCCGCCGACGCAATGATGAGTATGGCGACAATGATAGAAACGAGGGAGAGGTTTAACTTCTTCATATGACTAACCCACGGCGTTCATGATTTTCGCGACAGGCAGTATCACGGATATCAGCACGATGCCGATGATGAGCGAAAGCACGATGATCAGCGCGGGTTCAAGCACGGTCGTCAGCCTTGTCAGCCGCTCGTTCAACTGTTCTTCCATCACATCCGCGGCCTTCTCAAGCATGTCGTCGGTATGGCCTGTGCTTTCCGCGACGGCCAGTATGCGCAGCAAAAGCCCCGGAAAAAGCTCGAGTGACACGAGCGCGTCTTTGAGTTTCTGGCCCGCCTCGATCTTGTCGGCGGCTGACAGCACAAGCGCTTTGATTTTTGAGTTCATCATCGTTGTGCCCGCCATACGGACGCTTTCGGCCAGGCCGATGCCGCTTCTGAGCAGCATCGCGAGGCTGCGCGCAAAGCGTATGCTGGCCGTGTTTTTAATGATGTTGCGTCTGATCGGCGTTTTCAGCCGAAGCGCATCCAACATCTCTTTGCCGCGCTCTGTCTGGCGAAGCAGCACGACGATGAGGACGATCAGCGCGATAACGGCGATGATGATATAGAAATACGTGCGTATAAAACTGCCGATGGACATGAAGACAAGCGTGATGCCCGGCATCTCGCCGCCGAGTGAACTCAAAACTTCGTCAAACATCGGCAGCACCTCGGCAAAAAGCAGCACGATGACGCCCAGCATCAGCACAGTCAGTATGATGGGGTATGTGACGGCGGAAACGACCTTGCCCGAGATCTCAGCGTCTTTATCGTAAGAATCGGCGACACGGGTCAGCACTTTTGGAAGGTTGCCGCTTTGTTCGCCCATCGCGACCATCTCGATATAAAACTTGGGCAGCACACCTATATCCTGCGCGAAAGACTCGCTTAACGACTGGCCTTCATTCAGCCTTGCCTCCGTCCGTATCAAAAGCTGTTTCAAAACTTTTGATTTTGTCTGTTCGCCGATCAGAGAAAGCCCTTCCTGAATGGACAGTTCGGAATCGACGACCAGTGCCAGCTGCCTTGAAAAAGAGGACAGTTCACTGCTTGAGAGTTCTTTTGCCTTTTTCATGCCTTTTCTCCTTTACCGTTTCGCAAGGTTCAAATACTGCTCAAAAAGCCGTATGTTCTGCGCTTTGATCTTTGCGGTCTCTTCTTCGATGATGTCTTTTTTAGTAAGATCCGCAAGGTTTCGCTCGAGTGAGCACATGCCCTGGTCTTTGCCTGTCTGTATGATGTTGTTGATCTGATAATGCTTTTCTTCGCGTATCAGATTGCGCACCGCCGGCGTCGAGACCATCACCTCGCACGCAGGGACAAGCCCGTCGCCCGATTTTTTTGGCAGAAGCTGCTGGGATACGATGCCCTCAAGCACGGTGGCCAGCTGGCTCCTGATCTGGTTCTGATGGTCGGACGGGAAAGAGTCGAGTATGCGGTCGATCGTTTTGACGGCGCCGATGGTGTGCAGCGTCGAGAACACGAGGTGCCCCGTTTCCGCGGCCGAAAGCGCGATCGCCATCGTCTCTTTGTCGCGCATCTCACCGACCATGATCACGTCCGGGTCTTCACGAAGCGCCGACCGGAGCGCGCTTGAGAAGGACGTCGCGTCTTCGCCGATCTCTCTTTGCGTGACCAGGCTTTTGTCATGGCTGTGCAGGTATTCCACAGGGTCTTCGATCGTCAGTATGTGATAGCTGTACTCTTTGTTGATGATGTCGATCAGGCTGGCGAGCGTCGTCGATTTGCCGCAGCCGGTCGCGCCCGTCAGCAGTACAAGCCCTCTTGATTTTTTGGTGAACTGCAGTATGGTATCCGGCAGGCCCAGTGTCGAAAAACCCGGTATGTCGAGCGGCAGCATACGTACCGCCATCGCGTATGTGCCCCGCTGTTTATATATGTTGCACCGAAAACGCCCAAGGCCGCTTTTTGAGTATGAGAAATCAACGACCTTGTCACGCTCAAGCGTATCTTTTTTAGCTTGGTCAAGGCAGTCAAGCACGATTATTTTTACATCGTCTACCGAAAGGACGCGCGTTTCGGGTATTTTCACAAGCCTGGAATTAACGCGCATCAGCGGTGCCGATCCCACACATATGTGAAGGTCGGTCGCACCGTGTTTTTTTGTTTCCTCCAAAAGGCCGTTTAAAGTGTATGACCTTATACAAAGCTCGGCCGTATCGTGCTTTGCTTTTTTTTCAAGAAAATCATCGATTGTTTTTATCTGCATCTGACATCAATCCTTTATATACTCTTTAATATATATAACCCGTCTGAACAAAACAAAACGCAAAAATACGCTGTATTTATGTCGCGCTGTATTTTTTTTCAACGCTCAAAAGATAGTGTTTAACAGGAATGCCGCCGCGGTACGCGCATTTGCGATTTGATTTGTGAACGACGCGGTGGCAGGGGATGATGAGCGGCAGGGGGTTGGCGCGCATCGCGTTGCCCACAGCCCGCATCGCGCGCGGATATCCAGCGGCAATGGCCACATCTGAATACGTGGCTGTCCTGCCGTACGGTATGCGAAGCGTCGCGGCATAGACATCCTTTGAAAAACGCGTGCCGGGGATAATAACAGGCAGAGAAAAAGATTTTCTCCTGCCTTCAAAATACGCTGTGACCTGCTCTGCAAAAGGCAGCGTGTCGTCAGCGGCATGCGCAGCGCTAAAGGGTTCGCCCGGGAAGAGGACTCTTGTGATCACGCCGTCCTCGTATATGGCTGTAAACACGCCCACAGCTGTTTTTGCGCGGCACGCGATACGCATTATATAAACAGTATCAGGCTGACGGCCATTACGGCCATGCCCGCCACCATGCCGTAGATCGACAAATGGGGTTCGCCGTATTCCCGCGCCGTCGGCAGTATCTCATCGAGCGATATGAACACCATGATGCCGGCCACGCAAGCAAACACGATGCCGAAGATGATGTCGTTCATGAACTGCATCAGCACCAGATACGCGACAAGCGCGCCGAGCGGTTCTGAAAGGCCGGACAGCATCGACCATTTGAGCGCCTTTTTCCGGTCTCCCGTCGCAAAATAGACGGGAACGGATACCGCGATGCCCTCGGGTATGTTATGTATCGCGATGGCCACGGCGATCGTGATGCCAAGCGACGGATCTTTAAGTGCCGCGAAAAACGTGGCGATGCCTTCGGGGAAATTGTGTATCGCGATGGCGAGAGCGGTGAACACGCCAAGCCGCATCAGCTTTCGGTGATGGGGATGGGCAATATCGCACTGCGCTTTGTTCATATGCCATCCGCCGCGGTTACAGCTTTTTTTGACGGCTCTTTTCCGTTTCTGCCCGCAGTCGCTGTCATCTTCATCCGACATCGATTCGACCATGCGCATCTCGTGCGGGTTATCTGCGGCAGGCACCAGTTTATCGATCAGCGCAATGATCAGCATACCCCCAAAGAAACCCGCGACCGTGACCCATGTGCCGCCCGGGGTTCCGAGCGCCGCGGTTAACAGCGTGTTCGCTTCACCAAAGATCTCGATCATCGATACGTAGATCATGACGCCTGCGGAAAAGCCGAGCACAACGGATAAGAACCGCGTGTTCGTTCTTTTGCACGTCCACGCGATCAGGCTTCCGATACCTGTTGAGAGGCCCGCGAAGAGCGTAAGGCCAAAAGCAACCAATATTGTATGTGAATCAAAAGTCAATTTTTTTCTCCTGTCATATCAACACCTCTGCGACGCATTGCATCGCCGGGGATTCCCGTAAAATAAATCATACACATTTTATCACCGCGCCGCATATATGGCAATAAAAAAGCCGCTCGTTGCAGAGCGGCTAATCATAACTATTTGAGTTCGGCTGTCGCGCCCGCTTCTTTCAGCTTCGCGACCATGCCTTCGGCTTCTTCCTTTGGTACGGCTTCTTTGACGGTGCTGGGCGCGCCGTCAACCACGTCTTTGGCTTCTTTCAAGCCAAGGCCAGTCAGCTCGCGGACGACCTTGATGACCTTGATCTTCTCTGCGCCGACTTCTTTTAACATAACGTCAAACTCTGTTTTTTCCTCTTCGACGGCAGCCGGTCCGGCTGCCGGGCCAGCGGCGGCAACAGCGACAGGCGCCGCGGCGCTGACGCCAAATTTCTCTTCGATTTGTTTGATGAGCTCAGAGAGCTCTAAAACGCTCATTTTTTCGATTGTTTCCAAAATATCTTTGTGATCCATTATCATATTCCTCCAATTATTTTAAATTTTAATTTGTTTGCGCAAACTGTATTACGCTTCTTTTTGCTCTTTGACCGCAGCAAGCGCGTATCCAAGCTTTGAGATGATGCCGGACAGCGATCTTGCAAAACCGGTGATCGGCGCGTTCAGCGTACCGGCAAGCTGTGCTAAAAGCTGTTCTCTTGAAGGCAGCTCCGCAAGGCTTTTGACGCTCTCGATGCCGATGACATTTCCGTTTAAGATGCCTGCTTTGATCTCAGTTTTCGCGATCTTCATCTTCTTGATGAACCCGACAAGCACTTTCGCCGGCGCGACAGGGTCTTCGTAACCAAACGCCACAGCCGTGGGGCCGACAAGATATTCGTCAAGCGCGTCCATTTCAAGCATGTCCGCCGCGCGCTTCAGCATCGCGTTTTTGATGACGTGATATTCGACGCCCGCTTCGCGGAACTGGTTTCTCAAGTCCGTGACTTCGGCGACAGAAAGGCCTCTGTAGTCATAAAAAATAATGCCTTTGGCTTTTTCCATCTTTCCTTTGATGTCCAAAACGATCTGTTTCTTTAATTCAATAGCTTTTTCTCCCAATCGTTCCACCTCCTTTTTGCCCCAAACAGCGTTCGGGGTACTCATAAATCAAAAACCCTTTTTGCGCAGGAAAGCTACACAAAAAGGGTTAAACTTCGTATAAACTCTCCTCGACAGGATATTAAGCTTTTTGCCCCGGCATTACCGGGATCCCCGGTGACGCGCAGCGTCGTTGGGGTGTAAGCACCTGTGTCTTTGGCAGTTTCAGGATTATTCGATTACGGGTTATTCTATCAGCCCGGGGGCAGTCTGTCAACTGTCAGCTGACAAATCGCGTCGGGTTGATCTTGACGCCGGGGCCCATCGTTGACGATACGACGACGCTTCTCAAATACGTGCCTTTTGCCGCCGACGGTTTGGCTTTGATGATCGCCTCCATCAGCGCGGACAGGTTATCCATCAGCTTTTCCTGGCCGAAGCTCTTTTTGCCGATCACGACGTGAATGATCGCCGTCTTGTCGACACGATATTCGACCTTGCCCGCTTTGATGTCGCCGATGGCTTTTGCGACGTCTTTTGTGACCGTGCCCGATTTCGGGTTTGGCATCAGGCCTTTTGGGCCAAGCACACGGCCGATCTTACCGACAACGCCCATCATATCGGGTGTCGCGACACAGACATCGAACTCGAACCAGTTTTCCTTCTGTATCTTCTCGACGATCTCGTCTCCGCCCACATAATCGGCACCCGCATCCTGCGCTTCTTTGATGCTGTCGCCCTTCGCAAAAACGAGTACGCGCAGTGTTTTGCCTGTGCCGTGGGGCAGGACGATCGCGCCTCTGACCTGTTGGTCGGCGTGGCGCGGATCGACGCCAAGGCGTATCGATGCCTCGATGGTCTCGTCAAAGTTTGCCTTTGCGGTATCGATCGACAGCTGCAGCGCCTCTGCCGGGTCATACAGCGCCGTTTTATCGTATGCTTTTTGGCTGTCCTGGTATTTTTTTCCTCTTTTCATATTATCCTCCTCGTGGTTAAGCGGCTATTAGCCTCCCACTTATTTGTCGACGACTTCTACGCCCATACTTCTTGCGGTGCCCGCGATCATGCGCATGGCCGCTTCGGTGCTGGCCGCGTTCAGATCGGGTTTCTTCTGCTCTGCGATCTCTTTGAGCTGAGCTTTGGTGATCTTGCCGACCTTTTTGATATTAGGTTCACCGCTGCCGCTTTCGATGCCGATCGCTTTTTTGATCAATACGGGCGCCGGCGGCGTCTTCATGATGAACGTGAACGTTCTGTCCGCGTACACCGTGATAACAACAGGGATAATATAACCGACCTGTTTCGCTGTTTTCTCGTTGAACTCCTTGCAAAACCCCATGATATTGACGCCGTGCTGTCCGAGCGCAGGGCCGACCGGCGGGGCAGGAGTCGCTTTGCCTGCAGGTATCTGCAGTTTGATGTAACCAGTGATTTTCTTTGCCATGGTTACGCCTCCTTATACTTTTAATGTGGTACAAGCGGATTTTGGGGTCCCCGGCAACCCGATGGTTTTCGGGGTATCTTTCCTCCCACTTGTTAAAAGAAGTAAAACCTCTTTATATACGTTTGATCTGTACAAAATCAAGATCGACAAGCGTGTCTCTGCCAAACATCGACACCACGACCTTGACCTTCTGCTTTTCGGGATGGACTTCCTTGATGACGCCGACAAAGCTCTCGAGCGGCCCTGACGTGACCATCACGTTTTCGCCGATCTCGACATCGAGCTTGATCTGCACGTCTTCGACGCCCATTGCCCTGACTTCTTTGTCGGTCAGCGGTATGGGTTTTGATCCGGGGCCGACAAAGCCGGTCACGCCCCGTGTATTTCTGACGACATACCAGGTCTCGTCATCGAGTATCATCTTGACCATGACGTATCCCGGGTACATTTTTTTCATGACATGTTTCTTTTTGCCGTTCTTCACTTCGATGGTTTCTTCCATCGGGACTTTAACTTCGAGTATGACGTCCTCAAACCCGCGGTTTTGTATGGCCTTCTCCAGGTTGACTTTTACTTTGTTTTCGTATCCGGAATAGGTATGGATGACATACCAATAGGGTTTATCTGTTTTTTCCTGCTTGATAAACACACCCTGAGGCTCGGGCTTTCTTGCTTCTTCAGTTGTTTCTTCCGGTATTTCCAGTGTATCGCCGGGTTTTATTTCCTCAGACATTATCAATATGTGTACCGCCCAAAAGACAGGCGATACGCCTCCTTATTGTTTTAGAACAAGCTCAAACAAAGAATTCAGCCCCGCATCCATCAGGCCGACGATGACAGCCATGATCAAAATGAATGCGATGACAGCGCCGGTATACTTGGCAAGATCCTTTGCCGTGGGCCATGTGACCTTTTTAAGCTCAGAAATAATATCGCGGAAAAACCTTGCCGGGCTCTTTCTCTTTTTCTTGTTCGCCTTTTTCGCAGCTTTTTTTTGCTGCTCAAGCTTTTCTTTTCTATCGTTTCCGAGTAATTTTGTTTTTGCCATAACCCTCACATCCTAAACATTTGATAAACCACAGTTAAAAAACACGTTATTTCGTTTCTTTGTGTATGGTCTGTTTTTTACAAAAACGGCAATACTTCTTCATTTCCAACCTGTCAGGATCGTTTTTTTTGTTTTTCATCGTGTCATAATTTCTCTGCTTGCACTCCTGGCATGCCAATGTGATTTTGGTACGCATGGTGATTCCTCCAACTCCTTGTATCGGCGCAATCTAAAAAAGGCCTTTTTGGCCAGATTGTTCAGAGCACCACAAGTAATCTACCACAACAGGGTGCTCTTGTCAACGTTTTTGGGCGCAAATACACCGGAATATTGTGGAATGTACCGGCTGTTATGGTTATTCAGCAAAAAATCGGCTGGTAAAGAAATGTTTGTAAAGTCAACCGATTATGTATACAATGAATGTATCAATCAACAGGGGGAATTGGGAATGAAAGATACAGTTGACAGTATGCCCTACAGGGTTTACCGGAGCCGGTGGCTCATACTCGTTTTACTTATTCCGGTCATTGTCTCAAGCGAGATATTCTGGCTGACCTTTGCGCCGATTGCAAGTTTCGCACAGGAATACTATCACACGTCGAGCCTTGGCATCAACCTCTTTTCGATGAGCTATATGCTGATGTATATTCTGTTTACCATGCCTGCGTCGTATGTGATAGAGAAATTCGGGTTTAAAAGGTCTGTGATGATCGGCGCGGGGATGACGGCTGTTTTCGGCGCGGCAAGGTTCCTATTTGCCGAGAATTTTACCATTGTGCTTTTATCCCAGTTTCTGCTGGCGGCCGGCCAGCCTTTCCTGATCAACATATCGACCAAGGTGCCTGCAAACTGGTTTCCCGTCGGCGAGAGGGCGACCGCATCGGGCTTTCTTGTGATGGCGCAGTATATCGGTTTTATCGTACCGATGATCGCTTCCCCGATACTGATAGAGCGCTTCGATATAAAAACGATGCTGGGCATCTACGCGGCCGTGGCGGTCATATCCGCTGCGCTTGCTCTGTGCGCCAGGGAGAAACCGCAGATCCCGCCGGGGCCTGAGGCGCCGAAAGAATCGATGGGGTTTGCCAACATGCGCAAGCTCTTTATGAATAAAAACTTCCTGCCGGTACTGATCTTAAGCTTTATTTCGATGGGCCTTTTCAACACACTGATGACGATGATCGAGCAGATATTCATGCCCAAGGGCCTGACATCCATCGACGCGGGCATCATCGGCGCGGTATTTGTCATCAGCGGCATTGTCGGCGCCGTCATGCTGCCGTTGATATCGGACAAGCTGCGCACCCGCATACCGTTTTTTATTATCGGCGTTTCTCTTATCGGGATATTGTGTACAGGGCTGACGTTTTTGCTTGGCTATGGGCTGCTGATCGCCATAAGCGCGCTTCTTGGGTTTATCATCATGGGCATGGCGCCGATATTGTTTCAGCACGGAGCGGAAATGGCGTATCCGGTGCAGGAAGGGGCGTCTTTCGGGTCGATCATGCTGATGGGCCAGGTATCCGGCATCATATTCGTGCTGTTATTCGATACGATACTCGGCGTTTCCGGCACAACTGTTTGGCCGATGATGGTCCTGATCGTGCTCGCTTTGCTGCAGATACCCCTGGCGGCAAGGATGAAAGAGTCCGCGATATTCAAAACGGGGCAAATAAGTAAAGAGGTTTGATATCAGGAGCCGCTGATTGAAGGAAAGCCGATGCAAAAATACTTGATGGAAATAAGTTTTTATCTTAAAAACGCCGCCTTTGCGGGCGGGGACGAGCTGATGAAAGGATTCGGCGCTGATTTTTCGGGCAAAGGCGGCCGCGCCGCGCGGGCTTCGTATGATATCCACAGCAGCGCCGCGATCGTTTCGGCGTTGCTTTTTGCATGGTTCGCCCAACGAAAAGACGATGTCGCGGTCGTTTCAAAAGAGGCGGTTACGCCAAAGATCGCGCGGTATGATAACGGCGGCTATATAATAGAAGATTTTGAGCATGATATCAACGCATATGGCGGCCCGTGTTTTTGTGTGAGCGGCCTTTGCGGGGGCGGTGCGTACGCGCGGGGTTTAAGGGATTTCTGCGTCAGCATTGCCTATATCGAACAAAAAAAGATACGGACGGCGGCGGTGTTTGACCCGGTCAACGTGGAGCTTTTTCACGCCGCAGCCGGTATGGGCGCGTATCTAAACGCAAAGAGCATCAGGGTATCGGAAACAGGGCATATCATCGACGCCTGTGTTTCCGTTGACAACAGAACGCTGCGCACGGCCGGCAAGGACGCGCTGCGCGCACTGTCGGCGCAGGCGCTGTCGCTGCGCACGGCGGAGGCATGCGGCCTTGAGCTCTGCTATACCGCGTGCGGCAGGATCGACGCGGCGGTGATGCACGATGCGCATTTCTGCGACTGCGCGGCCGGCCTGCTGATCGCGAAGGAAGCAGGCGCCGCGGTGTTTTATCCGGCCGGCGGCGCACCACAAGAGAACCTTGTTGAACGCACAAGCATTGTTGCCGCGTGCCCCGGTATCGAAAAAGAACTTTTATTGCTCACCCGAAGCTTTTAAGACGCGCGCACGATATCGAGCGCCTCGCCAAACCGCTGATAGTGGACGATTTCTCTCTGCCTTAGAAAATCAAGAGGGTCGGTGATCGCCGCATCGTCACTTAAGCTGATCAGCCCTTCGTATGCCGTGCGCGCTTGCTGCTCGGCGGCCATGTCGGCGATGATATCGGCCGCCGGATCGCCCGAGGACACGGTATAGGCGGCGGTCCAGGGTACGCCGGAGCTGTCCGCCGGAAACGGGCTGCGCCTGTGCGCCGCGTACCATCCGCCCATGCCGGCGGCTTTGAAGTCCTGCTGCGACAGGCCGGCCAGGCACTGCGTGATCATACCGGCGACCATCTCAAGGTGCGCCAGCTCTTCCGTGCCGATATCGGTCAGTATGGCGCGCACCGCGCCTTCCGGCATCGTATACCGTTGGTTCAGGTATGTAACGGCCGCCGTCAGCTCGGAAGCGCCTCCTGCGTACTGTTCAAGAAGCAGACGCGCCATGCGCGCGTTCGGCCGTGTAATACTGACCGGATAGAGCAGTCTTTTTTCATATAACCACATAGTTTCACCACCTTTTATACAATATCCCAAGGCCATGGACGATCGTTGTATTGCCATCCGTTAAAATTGATTGAATTCCCAAAATTCTCTAAAGGCCCGTATTCGCGTATGTACTTATCCTTCAGCGTCCTAAGCTGCGCTGCGTAACTGTTGTAATCGCCAAGCGCGCGCGTGTCCGACGGGTGTGTGTCGAGATAAAGATTCAGATCGGCCAGCAGGAATTCGTATTCGGCTATCTGCTGCATCAAGCCGGCAGCCGTCATATTGTTCATATTTTCACCTCCGCCTCAGTTTATTCATGGGTTATACGGGTTATACAGATCGGTAAAATACGTTCCGTTGCCAAGCGCCTCTGTTGGCAAAATACCCTCCGTATATATCTGCGGGACGATATTCAATGATGAGCAAAGCGCCCCGGTCTCTCTCATGCCGCGCATCGGGATCATGGGCGCGGGTGGGTTGTCATATACCGTGTCCGCGTCATATCGTCCGGTGCCCGCGGCCGGCCGGTATGGGCTGCGTCCGTATACCGATGACGGGTTGAACCGCACATTTCGGTTCGCGGCGCTGGTACTCCTGTAGTTTCGCCTGTAGGCCATGGCAAGCCCTCCTTAATGGTTTGTTTGCTTATACATTGTATGCCGTGCGCGGTAATGGTGTGAAATTATGAACAGAGCGTGAAAAACAGGCTTATCCGATTGTTAAAACAGACAGGACATGGTAATATTATTGACAGGATGCCAAAAAAAGCCGAGGCTTTTTTTGGGCGCCATCAGGAGAGAAAGATGTTTGGATATGTTCAGCCGTTAAAGCCGGAGCTCAAGATGAAGGAGTACGAGGCTTTTCGGGGATACTACTGCGGTTTGTGCAAGGCGATTAAAGAAAAATATACAAATACCGCGAGATTCATGCTAAACTACGATTGTGCCGTTTTGTATTTGCTGTTCTCGTCGATGAGCGACGAGATGCCGCACGCGGACAGGGAAAGATGTATCGCGAGCCCTTTTAAAAAAAAGACCGTGATCCGCGGGGAATGTTCGGCATATGCCGCGGCAGTCAATATGCTCCTCGGCTGCGCGAAGATCAAAGACACTGCGGTAGACGAAAAAAAGCTGTACGCCCGGGCGCTGCTGGGGATATACGGCGGCGTGCGCCGGCGCGCGGCCCGTAATCAGCAGGAACTCTCGCAGGAATTTGAGAAAAGGCTGGCGGCGCTTTGGGAACTGGAAACACAAAGGTGTGCCGATATCGATGCGGTATCGAGCGAATTTGCACGTCTTTTGGCAGCGGTGTTTTCTCTTGCGCCGTTTGGATTTTTGGACGACGCGGCCAAGAAGGCGCTCTGGCATCTGG
>JAQTSP010000245.1 GCA_028711205.1 Eubacteriales bacterium
AGACACCCCGTCGCGCCAAGGCCGCCAAGATTTTGCGCATGGTCATATTCTATCGCGCTTTTCCCCGCCTGCGTTTCGGCGAACGGAATATTTAAGTCCTCCGCAAACGCTTTCATCGCATCCGCCGCTTCCGAATACCTAACGCCCCCGCCGCATATGATGATCGGTTTCTTTGCCTGCTTGATGGCGGCAACCGCTTCATCGATCATTTCTTTCGTCGCCGGTGTACGTTCGATACGATGAACTCTTTTTTGGAAAAAATATTCAGGATAATCGTATGCTTCGCCCTCGGTATCCTGTGGCAGGCAGATCGCCACCGCCCCTGTATCGGCCGGATCGGTCAGCACGCGCATCGCATTGATCATCGCACTCATCAGCTGCTCCGGCCGGCTGATACGGTCCCAGTATTTGCATACCGGACGGAAAGCATCATTGGTTGTTATCCCCAAATCGTTGTATTGTTCAATCTGCTGCAGCACCGGGTCCGGCTGCCGGCACGCATACGTATCTCCCGGCAAAAGCAGCACCGGAATCCTGTTAGCGGTTGCTGTCGCGGCGGCCGTCACCATGTTGGCTGCGCCGGGCCCAATCGAGGATGTGCACGCATAGATCTGTTTTCTCAGCTTCTGCTTGGCGTATCCGATCGCGGCATGCGCCATACCCTGTTCGTTTCTTCCCTGATGCACGACAAGACCGCCCGGATTCTCCTCAAGCGCCTGTCCCAAACCGACAACATTGCCATGCCCGAAAATCGTAAATACACCCTTAACGAACCGCTGCTGATGGCCATCAAATTCTACATACTGCTGATCCAAAAATTTAATCAGCGCCTGTGCCGTTGTCAATCGAATTGTGTTCATTGATATCCACTCCTTAATTCTGCGGCCATATCTTGGCATTATTGTCAAGCAGCCACGCGTCTTTTTCTAAATACTGCCGATCCAGTTTCCATCTTTCTGGCACATGAGGTATCATCCATATATAATACATCGCATAACCGGGTGCCGCAACTTGAGGATGTACACGGCCTCCTTTTATTACAGCCGTGTCACCGCTGTATACTTTGGCCACATCTTCACCTTCACAGCTAAACCCAAATCCTTGTTCGGGGTAAAATATATAGTAATATATTTCCGGCTGCACGTGATGATGCGGCGGATAGCTTGACCATTTTCCCGGCATGTTGATGACTTCACCGATCACAAGATTTGAATATGGTGCGATATGATCGTCAATGACGGTGCGTACATATCGCAGCGACGTTTCACCCATCACGCCTTTTCCGAACTGTTCAGTCACGCATTCTTCCTGCGTATATATCTTTGACGTAAACATGTTGTCATTGTATACCGCCTGAAATGCCAGTTTCGAATCGCCTATTGCGGTTATTTTTACTTCCGCATCCTTCGGAAGATGAATGCATACCGGATTTTCATCTAAAAACGAACCTCTTTTGACGTTCTCTTTGATCCCGTTATATTCGAATAACACGTCCCCCTGAATAAGTAATATTGCTCTTTCCTTTCCCTTGGCGTCTTTAACCATATCCTTGGCATCAAGCTTTATAATCCCGAACTCCATATTAATATTGGTATCATCCGCTGACGTCAGTTGGTTATACCCTCTTTGATATTCCGTATGCCGAATAATCATCTTTTCCCCTTCTTTTAAGCTTAATGTCATTACGTTAATATCTTTACAGGCATATTGATTATATAGGATCAGCATTTTAGCTTTCCGTAAAAATAACCCAGCCTGTCCATTTTATCATAACCAATTATACTGGTTATCCTTTTTCATCGCTTCTTTTATTTATTTTAACGTATATTGGCTGTTTTTTATATATTTTTTTTAATTTATATTGCCTTTTTTGATATTATATTTTAATACATTTAAACATATTTATTGAAAATATTAAGCAATTAAAATCCAGTGGCCTTTTTCTGTGCCAGGCAGCAAAAATCTAAGTGCTGATATTTCCATACATCGTCGATTGCCAGTTTAGAAATGCAGAACATTTAATGATATACGATAAAAAGCCGCCAAAACAGATCACAAAATCCGCTTTGGCGACATCCTCAAACACTCGTATCGGCGCTTACCGCCCCAGCTGTTTCCTGTTGATCAGCGCCGCCGGTTCGCCGCCCTCAAGCACGCTGATAACGCTCTCGACCGTCTGCCGCCTGCGCGTCACGATCGTGTTGATACCGTATTTCATATCATTTCATTCCCAGATATTTATTCGTCTCGGCCGTGCCTTCTTCACGTGTCAGCTGCATCTTCCTCCCGGCTATTTTAGTTTTCCATAGTCGATAATACTTTAAGCCTTTTGATTACATCCATTGTCTCAATCGCAATCATATATTCTTCATTTGTATGCACCAGACATATATCTGCTTCCGAATCGTCTTTAGATATTATTCTATCGCTATTCGGCTGATTTTTTTCCTGTTCATTTTTTACCGGGTCAAGCATCACACCAAGAAACGCCAACCCATTACAAATCTTTCTTCTTACAGCAGCCGAATTCTCTCCAATTCCACCCGTAAATATAATGCAATCGAGTCCCTCCATAGCAGCTGCATAAGCACCGATATATTTTTTTGCATTATAACAAAAAATCTCAATAGCCAGTTCTGCCCTTTTATTCCCTCCCTTTGCATGCAATTCAACTTCCCTGAAATCGCTTGATATACCGGAAACACCCAGCAAACCTGATTTCTGGTTTAAAATGGCCTCTACTTCATTATAGGTGCTTTTCTCTTTTTCCATTATATATCCAATGATACATGGGTCAATATCTCCGGATCTTGTGCCCATGGAGATGCCTGAAATCGGCGTAAATCCCATGCTGGTGTCAACCGATATACCATCGCAGATAGCAGTGATGCTCGATCCGCTACCAAGATGACATGACACAATTTTCAGTTTGTTATATGGTTTGTTTAAAATTTGAGCCGCTTTTTGCGATACATAACTGTGTGACGTGCCATGGAAACCATAACGCCTTATTCCGTGTCTTTGATAATACTCATACGGAATCGAATATATATATGCCTTCTCAGGCATGGTCTGATGGAACGACGTATCCATGACTGCGACCATGGGTATATCGGGCAATAACCTTTTTAATATCTCTATTCCTTTGACCATGTGAGGCATGTGAATTGGCGCCAGTTTAATATTCTCTTTTATTGTAATCAGGCTGTTTTCATCGATAAGAG
>JAQTSP010000246.1 GCA_028711205.1 Eubacteriales bacterium
AATCATACATAACAAAACGTCCTTTCCGTTATATCGCCAAAAGCAGATCAAAATTCTCAAGTGCATTGCATAGTTCTTTTGCAAAACGCGCAGCCGGCGCACCGTCCACCGCCCTGTGGTCGTATGTCAGCGACAGCCCCATCGCGGGATACTGTTTAAGTTCACCGTCTGTCTCTCTGACACGCGGCACAATGGAACAAACACCGAGTATCGCTGTCTGCGGCGGGTTGATGACCGGTGTAAACACCTCGACACCCAAAGACCCCAAATTGGTCACGGTAAAAGTGCCGTCCGCTAACAGGCCGGGCGCAATTCTGCCCGACTGCGCCGCCTTAATGAGCGCCTTTGCATCCCTTGATATCTCGCCCAATGATTTTTTATCTGCGCCGAACAGCGTCGGCACCAAAAGGCCCCTGTCGGTATCCACCGCGATACCAAGGTTGACCGTATGGAAGAGGCGCATCTTATCATCCAAATAGTGCGCGTTCAGGCTCGGGTAATTCTTAAGGACACGCGAGACCGCAAACAGTATCATGTCGTTCAATGTGATGTCTTCTACGCCCGTCTCTGTCTTTCTTGCCTTGATCTGTTTTCTGTATTCAAGCAGCTTTGTGGTATCAAAACTCGTATGGTTCGTCAACTGTGCCATATTGGAAAGAGACGCATGCATCGCCTTTGCGATCACCTTACGCACGTTCGAGAGCTTTTCGTCGGTATAGTCGCCCGGCTCTGCGGACACATCCGCCGTTGGGACCGCCTGCTGTGGCGCCGCCGGTGATTGCGCAGTTTCTTCCGACAGTCGGTATATATCCCGCTCGATGATGCGGCCGTTTGGCCCCGAAGGTGTCGCCATGGCCGCGTCCATGCCCTGGCGCTCGGCCGTCTTTTTCGCGCGCGGCGATACGAACACCCTGCTGTCCTCATTTGTTCTCTGCGTCGTCTCTATTATTGGCCCGCTTGGCTCAACAACAGCCGCCTGAACTTTCTCATCCCCGGCCTGCCGCACATCTTGTGTCTTTGCCGCGCCGTTCATCACGCTGATATCTTCGCCCTGCCCGCCGATGATGGCCACATTGTTGAGACAGGGAACATCCTCTCCCTCTTTGGCCAGTATCGCCAATAGTATCCCCGCTGTTGCCGCTTCTTCTTCAAACGTCGCTTTATCCGTCTCGTACGAAAAAAGCACGTCTCCAACCTTAACATCGTCACCCACCTGCTTGTTCCATTTGGTGATGATGCAGCTTTCTACAGACTGCCCCTGCTTGGGCATAATGATAAAATCCGCCATATATCCTTCTCCCGTTCCTATTGTCTGATGCATTCCCTGTAACTAATTTTACAACATATACGTTCACTAATCAACATTAATTTTGTTCATTTCAAATATATTCGGTCATATTTTAATTATATTCGCTTTTATTCCCATATTATTGTTGCATAATTGTCAGCGGATTGATATAATTTTTATACATCAATGAAAGAAGGAAACCATTTGTTTGCAGTCGAGAGAAGAAGCAGGATTATATCGCTGCTTAATGAGAACAAGAGCCTTTCCGTACAGGAAGCGGCCGAATACTTCGATGTTGCGGAGGAGACAATCCGCAGGGATTTAAACACGCTTGAGCAGCAAAGACTGCTCATCCGGACGCACGGCGGCGCGGTAATTGCAGATCAGGCAAGCGCAGAGATTTCATACGAAATGAGACAACGTATCAATATGGCCGGCAAGGATCGTATCGGCAAGGAAGCGGCCAAACTGGTTGAAGACGGTGACACGATTATACTGGACGCAAGCACTTCCTCGTTCTTTGTTGCAAAGTATATTAAGAATAAAAAAGGTGTAACCGTGATCACTAACGCAAAAAATGTAATCACCGAGCTTTCCGGTACGGAGGAAATCCAGCTGATTTCTACGGGAGGCGAACTCAGGCGAAAGAGCATGTCGTATGTGGGGCGAATCGCGGAATCTCACCTAAGCAACTATCATGCCAACAAACTTTTTTTCTCCTGTATGGGATTTTCGCTGAAAAGAGGGCTTACCGATTCAAACGGCCAAGAATCGGATATTAAGAAGGTCATGATCAAATGCTCCCAGAAAAACATATTGCTATGCGACAATACGAAGTTTGATCAGGTCGGCTATGCTTCCACCGCAAAGCCTGAAGACATCGATATTATGATAACCGATAATGAACTTTCGCCTGCAACATTAATTGAAATCAACAATCTGGGGATCAAGCTTATTTTAGCGGAATAAATAACAAATCCCATCAGTGTGAACCACTTGTGTTGCTCGCTTTCTTTGTGTCTCCATTATAGTGTTAATCTCTTAGAAATTGCTAAAAATGATGCTGTTGCGACTAAACATGTTCTCTTATTGGAGGATTGTTTTCACCGTATCCGCCATAGCGCAAAGTATGAGATAGCAACTGGTCGCGCCTGCGTCCAGCACGCCGCGCGAACGCTCACCCAGGCGGCTTGCGCGGCCGACTTTTGCTACCATATCTTTGGTGAATTCCCATCCGGCTTTTGCGCCTGTTTTGAGCGCGTCCAGCGCCGCCGGAAAATCCCTGCCGTCCGCCAGCGCCGCAGAATACGCTTCCAGCCCGGGAATCAGCGTATCGAGCAATGTCTTATCGCCCCGCTTGGCATTTCCGATATCCTGTATACCCGCCAGCGCGGCCTTGAGCATGTTTTCAAATGCGCGCACATCGATCTTATCGAGGCCGCCGCATACCATCGACATCTCATCAAAGAACACGCCGTACAACGGCCCCATAGAGCCACCGATATCCTCCATCAGCGTACGGCTGAGCACCTCAAGCCCCTGGGAAAGCGTATACTTCTTGCCTTCCAGCCTTGTTTTGCACAGCGTAAAACCCTTGTTCATGTTGATGCCATGATCGCCGTCGCCGATCTTTCCGTCGATCTCGCTCAAATAAGCCGCATTATACTGTATCGTTTCGATCATGCTCAAAACGACACGCCAGGCATCCATATTTTTAAACGTCATATCGCCCACCTCGCTTACAGCTGCTTTAAGCCTACGGAATTTGCCGGTATATCGATGCAGGCTTTGAGCGCTTCATCCAGCTTCATCACCGTCAACGTGACCCCCATCATCTCCAGAGAGGTAAAGTAGTTGCCCACGTAGGCCTTGTATACGCTGATCCCCTGTTCCCCCAGTATTTCCTGTACCCGGTTGTACACGA
>JAQTSP010000049.1 GCA_028711205.1 Eubacteriales bacterium
CACATAAAACAGCAGAGGCAATCCAAAAAAGTTGGTGGATCCCAAAGATTCAAAGCCTTTGTTCAAATTATAAAATGCGTTTGCTTCGGTAAGTCCCAACGTAATTCCCTGAAATCCGTATGACATGGCTAGTGTTATCAGAAAAGCCGTTACACCGCTGCCGCCTAATTTTGTTATCAATATGCCATTGATCAGTCCGCATATTCCACCAATCATAACACCTGCTATTATGGCTGCGGCTGTGGGAAATCCCATCAGCTCCATAGCTCCGCCACACATGATTGCGGAAAGACCGCCTATAGCACCTACCGACAGATTCATACCGCCAGTCGCTATAATAACCATCTGAGAAAGTCCCACTATGGTTGTAATCATAGCGCTCATTAATATCACTTCCAGATTATATAGCGATGCAAAATTTTTTGTAGCTATACCCAAAGAAATACACATAACGATTAAGAACAATACAATACCCGCAAGGCCAGATTTCGCTATTCTGGACAAAAATGATTCTCGTTTTATATCATCAGATTGCATTATATATCCTCCTCATCTGCTAAACCTCACGGCCTTTTGCCAGCAGGCGTTGACGCAGCGAATCAATGGCAAAAGCAGCAATAAGTACCGCACCTAAGAAGGTCTGCGTCCAGTACATGTTTACGTGCAGCAGTACTAACCCCGTGTTTATCATATTCAGCAACAAGGCGCCAAAGATTGTTCCTACTACCGAGACCCTGCCCCCCGACAGCAATGTTCCTCCAAGTACGGGAGCCGCAAAAGACATGAGCAGCCAGTCAGAACCCAATGTAAGCTGCGCTGCCCCAAGCCTGGACATCGCCAGTATTCCGGCTATGGCCGACAATGTGCCGCTGATGGTATGGGCAGTTATTATCTGAAATTTCGGCTTTATCCCGCTCACTAGAGCCGCCTTTTTGCTCTCTCCGGTTGAAAGCAGTCTTCTCCCAAAGTAAGTCCTGTTCATAAAAACATACATCACCGCCACAATCGCCAGCGCTATTAGGAACAACACCGGAATGCCGAGTAAGGAAGCTTTATTGATCGCCTTCACTGAAACGGATATTCGGTTTAGCAGCAATCCTTGAAAAACAATCGTCGCTATACCGAGATATACGCTGCTCAGTGCCAATGTCACAACAAATGGGTTTATTCGAGATTTTGCCACAAGCAGGCCCTGTACCCAGCCAAGCGCTATGCCAATTAATATCGCCATTAACAACGCGGGTATTACCGCCACTCCTGCTTCCTGCATAAGCCAGGCAGAGGTCATTGCGCTTAGGCAAGCGATTGACCCCAACGCCAGGTTAAATTGCCCAACGCTCAACACGACCAGTTGCGCCATGCCTACGGCTATCGTTATGGATGTAGCCTTGAGTATGCTGTTAATATTTGATTCGGAAGTAAAGCCCTTTGCCGCAAACGACAATATTATTATAACAACCACAGATGCGAAAATAATACTTGTCATGTCATTTTTAAACAGTTTCTTCTTTTGCTTCACCAAATAATCACCCCTTTTATCAAAAACTGTTAGAGTTTTTTTAAGCCATAGCCCAGCTCGGCGCCACCGCTTACCGGTATATCCGCCCCGGTAATGAACGAGGCCAACTCCGAAGCTAAAAACAAACACACCGATGCTACCTCCCTTATCGTGCCTATGCGTCCAAGGTGAGAGCATTCGCATATCTTTTTGAATTCGTATCCTGGGTCTTCCATAGCGTCAAAATATGCCATGGTCAATGGAGAATCTATTGATCCGGGTGAAATGCAGTTCACGCGTACGCCGTTTTGGCCCTCGTCTACCGCCAACGCCTTTGTAAGCGCCGTTATGCCTCCCTTTGTCGCAACATATCTCACAGCCTGTGACTGCCCCATCGAACCAACGAGGCTCGACATGTTGATAATGTTGCCTTTTGTCTTTCTAAGGTGCGAAAGCGTATACTTGCAAAATAAAAATATACTCACGAGATTCAGTCGCAGGAGTTCCTCGAACATCTCACCTGATACATCGTCGATGTTCTCCTCAGGCGGGTGATAGCCCGCGTTGTTCAACATGCAGTCCAGCCGTCCAAACTTATCCACCGTGGTCTGCACGACATTTTTTATATCCTCTTCCTTTGTTACATCACAGCGGATAAAGGTGCATTTGCCTTCGCCGTATTCATCGCAAAGCTCGGCTGTGATCTTTTTCCCTGCTTCCGTGCCCCTTGCACATACCACCACATTAGCACCTGCCGCACAGAATACTCGGGCGCATCCCTCGCCTAAGCCCATAGTACCGCCTGTAATAATAACTGTTTTACCCGTGAAATCAACATCATTTATAACACCCATCTTTCTTGTCACCTCACTTCTTACAATCCATAAAACTTAATGGTATTGCTATATAAAATATCCTGTCTTTCTTCCTCGGACAGTTCGGAAAGCAACTCAATATAGGTTTTTAACGTACAGCCATAGTCTGAAGCCATGGTGGAAACCGGCCAATCGCTGCCAAACATCACTCTTTTTGTACCAAATACGGCCAGAATATAATCTGCATATGGTTTTAAATCCCGTATAGTCCATCTTTCGTGGTCGGCTTCTGTAATTAAGCCAGAAAGCTTACAGTAAATTGGAAGCTTCGCAGCTTCGTTAATATGTTCTGCCCATACCTCAAACGCGCTGTCTTTAATATTCGGTTTGGCGCAGTGGTCTATCACGATACCTAGTGTCGGACACCGCCGCGCAACGATATCGAGCTGCCAAAGCTGGTCGTGTTTAAGCAGCGCATCAAACCTCAGCCCAAACCGCATAGCTTTTTCAAGCCCCAGAAGCACATTTTCGCGGATCAGCCATTCTCTGTCGGCTTCATCCTCCACTTGGTGGCGAATCCCTATAAATTTTAAATATTTTGCTAATTTTTCAAGCGTAAAAAATAACTCTTGATCAGTCAGATCAACCCAGCCAACTACACCTGCAATAAAATCGTTTTGTTCCGCAAGCCCCAGCAGCCAATATGTTTCATCGATAGACGACAATGCCTGAACGACGATCGTATGGCTTACACTGTTAAATTTAATCAGCGGTTCTAGGTCTTCTGGCAGAAAATTTCTGTATAGACAGCCCATTTCCGGCGTCAGCCAAGGATAATTGAATCTGTCTTTATCCCAAAAGTGCTGATGCGCATCTGCTATCATTATTTTTCCTCCTCAAATAACTCTTACATTCAATACCGTAACGTTAATATATCAGATTGTTCTTTTCGTCAAACCGAAGGCTGTAGAAATTCTTACCATATTCTATTTTGTATCCTACGCATTCTTTGTGAAAGAGCGCTTCCGAAACAACCATACTTTCAAGGTGCAATGTATCCTTAATAATGCACAATTTGATATCATTTGGCTTCATAACCTGCGTAGTTCGGAAAGCCACCTCAAGTGCGCTCTTTTCGTCGGGCATAACGATCGGCATTTTGCATGTGTTGGTTACCGTTGCAGTGATACTGTTAATATACGTAATTTGAAAGTCTATTTTAGTATAGAAACGTCTGGTGATGACATCGACATGCCCCATTCCTATCGCACTGCCGTGTGATTCGTCCGTCAGATCCAATGCCACTATCCTTTTTATCCTAGGTATAGAGTTGTAGTCAGGTTTCAGATCAGGAGTATACCGTCCGGTAATATTCGGATCCATACCATCACCGCTAATATTTTTCCCTATCCTCTCAACAACCAAAATATCCAGTTTTTCAAATGGAATGCGTGGCATAAGCGATTTTGATAAATTAAGTAACTTTGGTTCCTCCTCTTGTATGCTGTCTATAGGAATAACAGCAATTTTCGCAATCTTCTCATTTGCATTTTCAACTATACCCACACCGCAAATAACATTTCCCTGTAAGAATACAACCTTGGCTAATTCGATAAGGTTTTCTGCCATATTCTCAAACCCCATATAATGGAATATTGATGCACCCATATGCTTTCCCAGCCCCACTACCATCATCTTTAAAAGACCGCTCTCATAGTTTCCTCTGAAACTGGTATGCATCTTAATTCGGTTAATGACGACAACTCCATCGGACTGCAGTGCTGTTCGGGAATAATATACCGGAATACTATCCTGTATATATCCGATAATCTCCACATCAAGATCTGAAACTATTGGCGCCCCCACTGTTTGCTCTGATATTCCGAGAAAATCCAACACCTCCGTTTGCCCATCAGGAGTCGCACCGCCATGGCTGCCCATTGCTGGTACAATAAAGGGTTTTGCACCCAATCGCTTTAGATTGTCCACAACAGCCCGAACAATTATGTCTAAATTCTGAATCCCGCGTGAACCTACCGCTATTGCAATTGATTTGCCGTTAACCTTTAATTTGCCTAGGCACTCAAATTGTTCTTTAATATTATTTTCAATTTCAATAACCTCCGGTGCACTAAACTTTTGATTGACACGAATCAATCTCGGCCATTCCTCGACTCTGCAATATTCAGAAAGCTCCATTTTTCTATTTCTCCGTCTTTTGTTTCATCTCCAATTCTTCAACCTGTCTGTCAATTGATAATATCATGTGTTCCCTTAAAACTTTTCGTGAT
The DNA here is from genome assembly GCA_028711205.1 of Eubacteriales bacterium. Taxonomy (GTDB): domain Bacteria; phylum Bacillota; class Clostridia; order Christensenellales; family SZUA-584; genus JAQTSP01. The sequence goes on from JAQTSP010000049.1 coordinate 4,605, forward strand.
TCAGCAATATCTCCGCTTAATATTGCATGAACAATTTTCTTATGCTCACTGATAATAAATTCCACCGGAAAAAATAAATGCGGTTGCCTATTGATGATCTTTATCTCCGTGAAGAACTTATTCGCCATATTGCTCAATCGGCCATTGTTCAGCGCGTTAATCATGCTGTAATGAAACTTAAAATCTGTATCCAATTGATTGCTCCGCATATTTTCCACAGTCTGTTTTTTTAGATCTTCAATGGCCTCGTACATTTTGTCTGTGACTTCTCTTTTTTGAGTTAATACTTCGATAGCCTCAAGTTCGATGACCATGCGGGCGTTATATAATTCGTAAATGTCTTGTTTGCCAAGCTCTGGTATAAATACGCCTCGATTCGCCCTTTTCATTAGTAAACCTTGCTCAACAAGTATGGAAAAAGCCTCTCGAATTGAGTTTCTGCTTACGCCATACTTTTCTGCCATATCCACATCTTTTATTTGCACTCCTGGTTCCCATGCACCATCTACAATTTCTTTTGCAATGATATCCGTCAGGGCATCAACCGTGGATACACGTTTCAATATTATACTGTTCGCATCGTTTGCTCCCATAAACAAACCTCCTATAATTTCATTTCGCAATATGAATATTATCATATTTTAGTATTGTTGTCAAATTGAATTGTTCAACTATTATGCCCCCTATTTAATTTTGACCTTCTCCCAAAAAACTGGTCTATGCAAAATGTTAGTTTCGTGGACTTCCCCCCTAAAGTTGACACCGAAGAGAAGATAATAATACAATAATCTTGGAGTAAGGAGTATGGGGAGACGAACGTTTGGGAGAGAATACAAACTGCAGACAATCAAGCAAGTAATTGAAGAAGGGAAACGTATTACCGAGGTATCATCAAGCCTTGGGATCACTGAGCAAACAGTATATCGTTGGTTAAGAGAATATGATAAGTATGGCGAAGAGTCGTTCAAAGGCTCGGGAAATGCTAGAGTGGACAGCGAATAAATCTGAGCTAGTAGATAAGAAACATCCATTTGCAACAAGAGAGCTGGCTCGGAAAGCAATCTTCGAATATATTGAGATGTTTTACAATTCACAGCGATTACATTCAGCATTGGAGTATAAATCGCCGATAGAGTTCGAAAAACTGCACTTTAACTCATGAATCTATTCTATGTGTCCAATATATCGGGGATAGTCCGAATTACTAACATTATGACCTGACCAGTTTTCGGGGAAAGACTTAACGTGCAAAAATTCACTTTCAGCGCTGTAGTGTTTCTGGGGGTAGGTCAGCGCTGCTTTCAGAAACCATGAAATTGGTATTAAAGAAGTATATGAAGATACGAGTGAGGGACAAATCAGAGAATTATCTATTCCCCAATCAAACGGACGGGCATTTAACCGAACGCGCTTTAGCAAGCGTCATCCGATACAACAAAAAACGCGGCGTGGATAACTTCTCCATCCATAGCTTCATCACACCTTTACACGAAAATACCTTTTAGATTGTGGAGACAACACCTTTACTCTACAGCGTTTATTTGGACATTCCACCCTCGATATGACAAAGCATTAGCTTCTACGTTTTCTATCAAGAGTCTTAAAAAGGGATATACGTCCCGCCACACGAGACACGATCAGCACCAGTGATGCTCCTGTAATATCTTTATCAGTTTATCGAAGTAAGTGGGGCGGGCATCTGCGAGCCCGCCCTTTTGAAAAGGCAGATGTTCCCTTAGCCTTCGATACGCTCCATGCGGAACACGACGGGAGAACGCCCGTCGGTGCAAGCCCCGTAATGCAGGCCGTCCGTTTTACTATAGGTCAGGTTGCCGCCAAAACGCAAAGCCGTCAAAGCCGCCCAGATATCGTTCCACGCCCAAGTGCAAAAACCTTCGGGCATTTTGCCGTCTTCCTTAACGATGAACTCCTGTCCAACTTCTACGGCCTGACAGCCGGTTGTGTAATCAGGCAATTCGGAGCAGTCAAACTTCTTGTACACCGTGATCTTTACCGGGAATTTCTTTGCAGCCATTTTTCTTCCTCCGTATATTTTATTTATGGATACCCATATGATCCGCGTCGAGTATGCTTTCGTGGATCATTTCGGATACGCTGGGGTGTGCGAAGATCCATTTATCCACATCTTCGGTCGTTGCTTCAAACTGGATAATGCCAGCAAGGCCCGATATCATTTCGGTTACATTCGGCCCCGCAAGATGAATGCCACGCACAATATCCTCTGCCTCATCCACAATAACCTTTGAAAAGCCATCGGCCACGCCTTCGATGACCGCACGGCCGTTTGCTGCCGCCGGGAACTCGCCGATACGAACGGAATATGCGGTGGCATCCTGTTCCGTGATACCCAAAGAGGCGATCTCGGGCTGTGTATAAATGCATAGCGGTACAACGTCGTATCGCATTATTTCCCGTTCACCGAATATGTTTTTAACTGCAACGATGCCCTGGTGCGATGCAACGTGCGCAAGCTGAAGCTTGCCGGTAATATCGCCTATGGCATAGACGTTCGATACATTGGTACGAAGGTACTCGTCTACCTCAATAAACCCTTTGGCGTCTGTTGCGATGTTGATTCGTTCGAGGCCGAGGCCATCGGTGTTTGCCGCTCTTCCCATGGCAACAAGCAGTTGATCCGCATGCACCGTTTTTTCGTTTCCCTGCTGATCCTTGCACATAATACGAACATCGTCGTTTTCTGCGTGAACGCTTGCTACACTATGCTCTAACAAAACGCTCACACCGTCGGCTTTTAGCACGCGGGTAAGCAAAGCGGATTGTTTCTTATCCATATTGGCAATTAGGCGTGGCAACACCTCAATGATCGTAACCTTACTGCCCATACGCGCGAATGACTGCGCAAATTCGCAGCCAATCACACCGCCACCGATCACGGCAAGGGAATCTGGAAGAGCGTTAAGCTCCATGATGTGATCGCTGTTTATGATACGTGTGCCGTCCACATGGAGGAAGGGCAAACTACTAGGAACGGTGCCCACTGCCAATATAATGGCATCGCCTTGAATGTTTTTTGTGCCTTTAGTCGTTTGTACTGCGACCGTGCCTGCATCAAGCAAGGAAGCTTTCCCTTCAATCACGGTGACTTTGTTTTTATTTAGCAAGTATTCCACGCCAGAACGCAGCTTTGTTGTCACTTCGTCTTTGCGCTGCATCACGCGCGGAAAACTGATAGCAGTTGCTTCGGCAATAATACCAAAATCCGAAAAACGCTTCGTTTCGTGGAAAAGATTAGCGCTGTGGAGAATGGTTTTTGTGGGAATACATCCACGATTCAGGCATGTTCCGCCCAGCTTGTCTTTTTCAACCAGTGTCACATTTGCACCCCGCTTTGCAGCATAAATTGCAGCAACATATCCGCCTGGGCCGCCACCGATGATTACGATATCCATACACATACCTCCACTGAATTATATTTTGTGCCATGAATTGTCCAAGTACATTTACTTTAATAAGGATTCGCTGTAAATGCAATATTTTTCAGAACATTATTACACTTATGAGCATATATTTGTACTTTGTATCGCACTTTTATTTGCGGCATTATTCTATATAAATAAATATTGTGCACATATGTGCAATTAATCGGCGCTCCAGTGTTGATATGCGGCCTGTCCGAATGGTAGAATGAATCATGCCTAATGGTACGTGATCGAAGATATTTTCCTGTTTTCGACACGAAATAGTAATGATGCAAGGAGCGTGAATGTTTATGAAACTACAGGAAAAGGATATGTTGCCCATTTATGAGAAGATGCTTCTCATAAGGAAATCAGAGCTCTGTATGCTTGAGACCTATCAAAAGGGCGAGATCGTGGGCCACATGATACCGGCTATCGGGCAGGAAGCCCCGCCGGCGACACTAACTACTATGCTGGAAGAAGGCGATTATCTTCTGACCGGCCATCGCGGCGGCGGCTATTATATTGCACATGGTTGCGATTTTAACGCGATGTGGTGTGAGCTCTACGGCAGAAGCAACGGCGCGCTCAAGGGCCGTGGCGGGCAGCTTCACTTAATGGACATAAGCAAAAACGCCATTACCGGCAATGCAATCGTTGGCCAGCAATGGGGAATGGCATGCGGTTTCGGCTTTGCTGCTAAATACTATGGGAAAAAGGGAATCGTCGAAGGCGGCGAAGCATCTACAAACAGAGGAACGTTCCACGAGGGCCTCAACATGGCTGCCGTGTTTAAACTTCCCATGTTGTTCGTTGTGGAGTTCAACGGCAAAATGATGTGGAACACGCAGGACGAATTCCTTTCCTGCAAACGTATTGCAAGCCGTGCGCATGGCTATGATATTCCCGGCAAAACCGTGGACGGCAACGATCCATTTGCCATTTACGAAGCCGCTTCCGAAATGTTTGCACACATCGAGGCCGGCAACGGGCCGTGCCTGCTCGAATGTATCACCTCCAAGTGGAGAGACACCGTCGGTAATCTACGTGATACGCCGGAGAATATCGAGAAAATCAAAGCCCCTGAAAACGATCCGATTTGCCGCTTCGAGGTCAAGCTGCGCAAACTGGGCGTTTTAAACGACGCACTGGAGGCAGAGATCAAAGTCCGCGTCGAAGCAAAGCTCGCTGCGGCTGTGGAGTTCGCCAAGAACAGTCCTAAACCGGATAAGTTCGATGGCATCAATGAAATCTACAGCCAGTACGTTTAAAGGATGAGGGAGGTATTACCATGAAAAATATGAAATTTGTTGATGCACTAAGGGATGGCCTTCGCGAAGAGTTGATAAGAGACGATAAAGTATTTCTGTTCGGCGAATGTATCGGCGGCGAACAGGGGGGGTCTTTTGTTGTAACCAAAGGCTTGGATCAAGAATTTGGCAAGCAGCGTGTGATCGAAACGCCGCTTTCCGAAGCTGCTATTGCCGGCACCGCTGTCGGTGCGGCCGCCATGGGGCTTCGCCCTGTTGCGGAAATCATGTTCGGCTCTCTCATGACGCTGGTTGTGGACGAGGTACATAACCAGGCCGGTACGCTGTACTATCTCAGCGGCGGTAAGATCAAGGTTCCCATGGTCATCCGTACCTGTAACTGGATGCGCCTGGTCTCCGGTCCGCATCACTGCGGCAACATCGATGCCATGTGGATGAATTCCCCCGGTATCAAGGCGGTTGCGCCTTCCTGCGCAGCAGACGCAAAGGGTCTTATCAAGGCAGCCATACGTGACGACGATCCGGTCATCTTTTTAGAGTATTCTCCGCTGTACCCGATAATGGGCGAGGTTCCCGACGACCCGGATTACATCGTGCCAATCGGCAAGGCCGATATTAAGCGCGAAGGCAGCGACGTGACCGTCATTGCTTATGCCACAACGGTGCTGGATGCCCTTGACGCTGCGGCGGATTTGGAAAAAAGCGGCGTCAGTGTTGAGGTGCTTGACCTGCGTACGATTATACCTTACGATAAAGAAGCGATCAAAGCTTCGGTGGCCAAGACCGGCCGTGTTGTGATTGCGTATGAGGGTTACAAAACCGGCGGCGTCGGCGCGGAAATCTCCGCTTTCATTGCCGAAGAGTGCATTGAAGATTTAACGGCGCCCATCATGCGCGTTGCCTGCAAGGATGTTCCTAACCCCTCCAATGCGATTCTGCTCGAGGGCATCAACGTTGGCAAAAAGGATATCTTAGCGGCCATCCGGAAGGTAATGGGGTAAAAGCATATGGCTGATATAGTTGTAATGCCTAAAATGAATCTGAGCATGGAAGATGGCCTCCTTGCGATGTGGTATGTAAAGGAAGGCGATCCCATCAAAAAGGGCGATGTGCTTTTCTCTGTCGAGAATGAAAAGGAAGTCGGCGATATCGAAAGCCTGTATGACGGCGTTGCGGCCAAGCTTCTTGCAGAAGCGGGGAAGAAATATGACATATATACCCCGCTTGCCATCATAGCACAGCCCGGTGAGAATATTGCCGAAGCATTGGCTAAAATTAAGTCTGACAAGAGTGAAAACGTCTCAATCGAGGAAGCGGAAGAAGATGTACAAAGGGAGCTTTCTAAAACCATCATACTCCCCAAAATCCGCAAGATCCTGCGCGAGAAAGGCATCAGTGTCGAGGATATCTCCGCAAAGTTCGGCAATGTTAAAATCACCGAAAAAGAGATCGCGCTCTTTGAGCAAGAAAATAGCAATGGTATCAAGTTGGAACCGAACGATCGAATAGAACCAATGACGTCAATGATGCTGGCCATATCCAAGAACATGAAGCAGAGCTGTGAGCAAACCGCAAGGCTGACAAACTTCATTGAAGTTGATATGACGGACGCCATGCAGATTCAGGCAAAGCGCAATGCAGCAGGCGAAAAACTCTCCGTTACGGCTCTTTTGATCAAAGCCTGTGCCTATGCTCTCAGGGAATATGACATTTGCAACGCCGTGTACGATGAGGGCAATCAGCGTATCATTTACCGTGGCGATGTGAATGTTGGCTGTGCAGTGGATGTGAAGGGCGGTCTTGTGGTTCCCGTGGTCAAGGGCGCAGATAAAAAAAATGTTGCTACGATCTCTGCCGAGATAGCGGAATACGCAAAAAAAGGTGAAGAGATGAAGATCACGTCAGAAGACATGTCCGGCGGTACATTCACGGTTACAAGCATCGGCATGTTCGGCGCAGCCTTCTTCACGCCGATTATCAATTATCCACAGACGGCTATACTTGGCGTTGGCACCATAAAAACGCTTCCGCGTTATATCGGTAAAAATTATGACGAGATTCTTCCAAGAAAGATTATGATGATTGGCCTAACATATGATCATCGTGTGGTCAACGGTGCCCCCGCCGCACGGTTTTTACAGTGTGTCCGCGACATACTGGAGCAGTGCAGGGGATTGGAATAACGGTGAAACGTTTGTATGCCGCTGTTTCGTTACAAACGGCGGCATACAGCGAACCGCTTTTACGATCGCCGTTCGCAGAACATAGTTTGCTTATTAAGCCAGGGAGGTAATACTATGAAGTTTGTCTCAAATCGCGAAACATATGCGAATATTGCAACGCTGTATTTTATGGGCAATATGTCGCAGGACGAGATTGCTGCAGCGTACAATATCTCTCGCTTCAAGGTTTCAAGAATACTAAAAAAATGTCGGGAACAAAATATCGTTGAGGTTCGCATCAACAACCAGCCCAAATACTATAAGCACATAGAGGATCAGCTTTGTGCACTTCTTCATATCGATTATGTGCATCTGGTATCCCCAAGCGTTACGCACGAAGGAACAAAAGCCAATGTCGGCAAGGCGGCTGCTCAATATTTGGAGGATAATTTGGTAGACGGTATGAAAGTCGGCTTTTCCTGGGGCAGTACCGTACAAGCGATTTTTCGTGAATATTCACCACCTAAAATATACAGCAATTGTACCTTTGTGCAATTGACCGGCAGCATCTGTTCTCATTCCATTGTCAATGAGGGCTATATGGATGGCTGCGACATCGTGCAAAAGCTGGCCGATAAGGCAGGCGCCAGGTGGTCTGTGTTTCAGGTTCCATATATCGTAAAAACCAAGGCTCTTTCCGCAATGCTTTTGGAGGAGCCGAACATCAAACAGCATGTTGAGTGGTTTGAGCAGCTGGATATGGCGATCATCGGCGTCGGTTCCAACATACCACACAAAAGCATTCCCTACACCTCCGGCTACATCACGCTCGAGGAATCCAAGCAGCTCATCGATAGCGGCTTTGTCGCAGATATTTCCGGCTCCCATGTGGATATCGATGGAAATGAGCGTCCCTACCTTTTAACGGATCGCGTACTCTCCATACCGTTGCCTACACTTAAAAAGGTGCCAGATGTCGTTGCATTGGCAGCTGGCGTGGATAAGGTATATTCACTCATCGGCGGCGCGCGTGGCAAGTATTATAACAAGCTGATACTAGACGAGATCACCGCACTTTCCATCATTGATTACTTCACTCCAAAAGAGGCTGAGCCAATCGAATCATAAATGCTGCGTTGGTGCTTCTCGTTGTTGTACAGTCCTATTAAAAGGTCCTGTCCGTAAATGGGTCGTCCAAAGATAAAGAAGGCCGAGTGGTCGACTGCCCATTAATTGAAAAGCCGGCCATATTTTTATACTTCAAAGAATTTTATTGACGCATATCAGAATGATTCACATTTACACCCGTCTTAATTGCAGGTGTATTTTTGTTTCGACTACTTTCGAATTCTCAATATTCTATAGCGCAATATTTAAGAAGGCTGTCAACCTTTGCGGGCAGCCTTTGTTTAATATAATTATTTTAATTTTGGACGATTACACTAAGTCAGCAAAACACAGAGTTGAAGAACATATCCATAGCGTGGAGCAGCCTATTAACG
>JAQTSP010000050.1 GCA_028711205.1 Eubacteriales bacterium
CGTACATTGCGATGTCATCCTGGTCAAGGAGCGTTTTCCGCGTGTCGATATAGTCGTACATGACATCAAGGTTGTCATGGATGCAGCCGATCAGGCCGTCATACAGCGAAGCGGGCACATCGTCCGCAAAAAGCGCCTTGGCCAGCGCGCTGTCATAGCCTCTGACCTTCGCGTAGAACACGTCTTTTTTGACGCTTGTCGCATAAGACGCGGCGATCGTGTTGATGCTGCCGCGAAACGCGCCGTAGTATGTTTCGAAAGCGTCTTTTCTGACCCGCCGGTCTTTGTGCTGCATCAGCTTGATAAACGTCGCGTGCGTCAGCTGCGTCTGGCCGTCGCCGGTATCAACGCTGCCGAACTTCAAGTCCACATTGTTCAGCATCGTGAATATATCGCGCGCGCCGGACGCAAAATCGGCGCTCATCGACAGTATCTTTTCTTCGTTTTCGCTGAGCACATGCTTTTTTTTACGTATGATGTCGCTGATCATGAACGCGTACGGCACAAGCGCCTTTTCCAGGGAAATAAACTGCCTGAGTTTTTCTTCGCTCTCCGCAAGCAGCGCGGGCGCGACAAACGACGCTTCTCCCGAGACGGCGACGTAAAGAGACATCGCCCTGTCCGTCATACCCTGATACAGCCCATTCGCATTGTCTTCGTCCCTTCTCATCTTGGCGTAAACAAAAAGACGCTCGCATAAAAGCGACGCCTCGTCAAGGCGCAAAAGCGCGCCGGCAAGATTTCCCGCGTTGTCCGTAAAGCCTTTTTTTAAGTCTTTGAGCGTGGGCAGCATATCCTGAAGCTTTTTAAAGTCCTGTTCCCACTCCCCGTCCGATGCAAACATATCGTACAGGTTCCATTTATATTTTTCGTCGATTTCGCTTCGTTTCATAATGGCCTCCAAAAATGTTGCTTTATCTATCATTATGCCCGAAAAGGCGTCTTAAAACCAGGCTAATAGCGGATATCCTTACCCCTGAATATGATTTTCTGGGAGTGCCGCGTATCCATCAGCCTTGAATGGATGCGTTCGCCGTATCGCGCGTTGATTTCCTCAAAAGGCAGGTTGGTGACAATGATGGTGTGTAGGCCGCTTCTTTCGTTGATCAGATCGAAGAAATACTCGACCGTCACGTTTCGTGTCATCGGCTCGGTGCCGATATCGTCGATAATGAGCAAAGGCACCTCGAATATGGGGTCAAGGTCGATGTTCTCGCCCAGCCTGTGACGGTGAAACAGCGAGAAAAGCCGGTATGCGGTATAATAGGCGGCGGTATTCCCGCGTTCGATCACGCGCCGCATGATGCACTTAGCGATATACGTCTTTCCAAGCCCGATGCCGCCGGACAAAAGCAGCACGGGCAGGCAGTCGGGAAACTTATTTGCATAAGCTTCGGCGACCTGCTTATAACTGACCATCTGATCCTTTTGTGATTTTCCTTTTTCAATGGGTTTATCGTCGAATATATCGATATTGAACTGCTCAAAGCTGACGCTGCTGTCCGTCAGCCTGGCCGCGTCCAGCTTGTCCTCAAGCACGCGTTTCTTAAAACAACCGCAACGCTGCGCGCCGTCTATGACCCCTGTATCACGGCAGGCCGGGCAGGTATAAACAGGGTCGAGATAATGCTGATCAAAACCCGCATCGGTCAGCAGCGTTATGGCTTTTTCCTGCAGCGCTAAAATTTCGTCTTTATCACCCGAATGGCCGGAAATCGATTGCTTTAATCTTTCGATCTGCAGCGTTTTGACCTTTTCGTGGATTTCTTTCAGCTCAGGGACTTTTTTGTAAGCTTGCCGCCGCCGCCTGTTTTTTTCTGTTTCGTTTTGCCTTTGAATGCGGTCATATTCCGCGAGGACATCGGATATGCTCAAAATTACGCTCCTTCGTCTTTAAAGAAATCGATAGCAAGATGATCGTAATTTTCTATCGGCCTTTCATAGGACGCGCGCCGGGACGCCGTATTCTGTTTGACGGAATATTTCTTTGTTTCACGCTGCGCGTCGGCCAGCGTTTTGACGCCAGCGTCGTGCCAGTTTGACAGTATCGTGTTGAGATACCTGTATGGATTCTCGGACAGAGAGCTGATCTCTGCCGCAAGAAGTATCGCGTCATGGCTGATGCCGCATTCGGTGTTCCACCGCGCGTATGTCTTTCTGTGCGCATCCGTCACTTTCTTTGCGATGCCGGCCGTCTCGAATACGGCGGTGATGCGCTTGTCCATCGTCTGCCTGAGGGCGATATACGCCCTGGCGTCGGCGGCCGTCAAAACGCGGTTGTTGTACCAGTCGGTCAATATGTCATCGAGATACGGAAAAGGCTTTTTGCCACGGGAGCCTGACAGCCTGGCCGCCATGATGAGCATATCCATGTCAAATCCATAAACGCTTGTCCACTTTTGGTAGAGGCTCTCATATTCATATGACGGTTTCAGGCTTGGCTCTCCGATGATATGCATCAGCTCCTTGATGTTTTTCGAAAAACTGTCGCTCTGCGATTTCTTTTCGCTGATCTTCCGCGATGTGGTGTCGCCGTCCGCCTTGAGGCGCTCTAAGATCCGGTCAAGATATTTCATGCTCGGCTCTCTCGCGGCCGTTGTATGCGCGCAAGCGGTCAGCACCGCTTCCAGCGTAAAGCCCCACAGGCCTGTCCATTTATCGAACAGCACGGCTTCGTCCTTTGTCGGGCCGCGTCCCGAAATGCCAAGCTGTTTTAATACGCGGAGCACGCCGGATGACGCGGTTTTAAAGTGCGCGATCTTCTCTCTCGCTTTTTCCTCTGTATCAATATACTCAAGCTCGGCCCATGATTGCGCGACCTTGTCCATGTATGATATCCCGACGCGCCTGCCTTTCATCAGCACGCAGTATTCGGCCAGCGCCAGCACCACTTTTTTGGGCAGATGGAACATGTCCGTATAATCATAGATCTTGATATATTCGTGAGGAGACAGCTGCCTCGAGCCGAATATATTCTGCAGCTTTTGATTGAATTCGCGTTCGGTATACAGGTCGTCCTCCGGCTTTTCACCTGAAAATACGCCGAACTCAAAACACAGTTTATCGGTGTTGACGATATGCGCGAAGCCTCTTTTTTGCCAGTACTCAAACGCGCCGATCACGTCGTCTTCACTCATATCCAGGCGCGCGCAAAACATATCAAAGTCGATATCCTGATTGGTTGAGGCATACATAAGCCCCAAAAGATATGACGCGGTATATTTTTCCGGCGCGGTCAGAGAACATTCGATAAACCGGTTTGGAACGGCCGTGCTTTTGGAATTGTTTTTAAGCTGAAGCTGCATACTATAAATACCCCTTATGAAGCGTATTAGTATCATACCACATATCCGCGTTTTTTGGCATACAAATATCGGTTTTTTTATTGTGTCATAAGAAAAAAATCAACACCAATACATACTGGGTTTATAGGGTTTTATGTATGCATCGACCGGTTAAAAGTGTACAGACACAGTGCTATCAATGACGCTGTCATATTTTTATATTGATAGAAAAGGAATTACCTGCTATACTCTACATTGGTAATCAAGAGCGACGATGGAGGTTTGTGCGGTTTTAGCACATGTTATATGAGAGAGAAACTTGTGATTAGAGGCGGAAAGCCGCTTTGCGGGAGCGTGACTGTCAGCGGGGCAAAGAACGCGGCTGTGGCGATACTGCCCGCAACGATACTTTGCGAGAACGAATGCGAGATTGACAATCTGCCCGATATCGTGGATGTTCATCTTCTTGACAGCCTTCTTTGTAGCATGGGCGCAAAGACCAGCGCGTCAAAAACGACGATGACGATTGATGCCGGCGGTGTAAAAGAATATGTGGTCAACAACGACGCGGTCAAAATGATGCGCGCATCGTACTATCTCCTGGGTGCGCTACTCGGGCGATTTGGCAAAGCCGAGGTTTGCCTGCCGGGCGGCTGTGCGATCGGCCTCCGGCCGATAGACCAGCATGTCAAAGGGATGGAAGCGCTTGGCGCTTCGGTTAAAACAGAGTACGGCATGCTGAAGGCAGAGGCGCCGTGCGGTCTTGTCGGCACCGATATTTACCTTGATATCGTATCGGTCGGCGCAACGATCAACATCATGCTCGCGGCTGTGAAAGCGAAGGGAAGAACGACCATCGTGAACGCCGCGAAAGAGCCGCATGTTGTCGATGTCGCCAACTTCCTCAACTGCATGGGTGCAAAGGTCAAGGGCGCGGGCACGGATATCGTACGTATTACCGGCGTCGAGCATCTGCACGGCTGTACTTATTCGATTATACCCGATCAGATCGAAACGGGGACGCTGATGATAGCGGCCGCGGCCACAAGAGGCGATCTGACGATAAAAAACGTGATACCGACGCACATGGAGGCGCTTTCTGCAAAACTGATCGAGATGGGCGTGACGGTAGAGGAAGGCGACGATACGCTGCGCGTCACGTGCCAGAAAAAGCCCAAGCATGTCAACATCAAAACGCTGCCGTACCCGGGGTTTCCGACCGACCTGCAGCAGCCTGCCACCGTGCTTTTAAGCACGGCCGAAGGTGCCAGCATTATCGTGGAAAATATATTCGAGTCGCGGTTTAAGCATATCAACGAGATCAGGCGCATGGGCGCGAATGTGTCGATAGACGGACGGGTCTGCGTCGTGGAAGGCGTCGAGCGGCTGACGGGCGCGCCCGTGCGTGCGACGGATCTCAGGGCCGGCGCCGCGCTGATCGTGGCCGGGCTGATGGCCGACGGACGGACAGAGATCACAGGCATCAAATATATTGACAGAGGCTATGACCACATTGAAAACAAATTGAAACAGCTGGGCGCTGATATACACAGAGAAAAGTTAGAAGATATTGACGAATACGATCTGATGTAAAACAAAAGCGGCGAAGATAAAGGCCGCTTTGTTATTTCAGTTCGCTTTAGCGATACCCGTCAAAAATGAAGCCGCCTGGCAAAGGCTTCCCTGACACGCTGGTTTTTTTCCAATATGAATAACAGCAGTACGATGGAAAGACACGGAGCGATGACAAACCATGACCAGAAAAGAGAGATGGCGGATGCGGTATAAAGATCGATCAATATTTCAAGCATGAATATCAACAGTGTGATCGACAAAACGAGCGCGGAAGTGACGCGCAGGCCTTTTAGTATTTTTATTCGCGTGAGGTAGATTACGATTCCCAAAGACACAAAACAATAGACGGCGACGGGAAGCGCGATGGATAAAAACCATCCTTTGCCGGCCACCATGCTTTCGATGACAAAAAGGCCTGTCAAAACGGCCGCGAGGTCAACCGACATCATCGTGATGTACCGAAACTTACGAAAATAAAACGGAGACGTACTAAAAGCCCAAAGCATGAACACACCGGCAATCACAAAAACAGACCACGTTAGGCGGCTGTCGTAAAGCAGATTCAACAGCACACAGGTGGCGATCGGCACCACGCATATGATTGAAATAAATTTAAACCAAAAAGCCCTTTCCGTCTTTTTTAACTCGTCTCTGGTCTCGGGAAAAGTCTTTTTATCTTCCGGCGCTTCTTTTTCCATCGGATTGATGACTTTGACGCCGCAGAGCGGGCATTTTTTTTGTGTGCGTTCAAGCTCGACGCCGCAGTTGACGCAATATGACATGTTACACCTCCCTGTTGGTTTCAAGTTTTACATGAAGCCCCATCTTGACAAGAAACGTAAAAAATTCTCTCTCCACGTCAGCTTCTTTGATCGTACTTGTAAAACAGATGTTTAAAATATCCCCAAACGCACAAACGGCGCAGCTGACCTTGTTATACCGAAGCGCGCCGAGCATTGCGTCAAAACGCTCGATATGCGCCGCCATCTCGTCCGGCATATCGATGATGCCGAGATTTGTCAGCGTACCAGTGATACGGCTTTCGCCGGCGATATGGAAGATCGCGTTAATGATGATATTTTTTATAAAAAGCGGCATGATACGTACGAAAATGCTTTTTTCCGCCTTGACGTTTTTGGACATCTTGGCTGTGAGCTGTTTTTTTGTCAGCGTATGCCGAAGATAATGATGGACGACATACAGAATTTCTTCAAAAGTGTAGTCTCCCCAGTTGGCGTTGATCTCAGGATTGACATAAGAGGAAAAATTGCGCATTGTCCGGGTATCAAAGAACGCGCGCAGATTAACGGGCACGGAGACTTTAATAGGCAATATCTTTTTAGGGGCATCATTTTTTTGTATCGTATACAGTGCCTGTATATACACGCCGACTAAAAAATCGGTCAGAGATACGTCGTATTTTTTTGCAACCGCTTTTATATCTTTGACGGATATAATACCGTTTACGATATTGAGCGTATGCCCCTTTTCTTTTGTGCCTTTTATTTGGTACGCCAGGGTTTCTTTCCATGCTTTGACGGACTTCTTGTTGTAATACCGTAAAAAGCCGTCTTCCGTTTCCTCTTCTTTTGGCGGCTCGCTGCAATCAAGGACGCCGTGCGTTGCGGGGATGTCGTATCCTTTGAGTTTTAAATACTCTGCCACAAGCGTTTTTAAAAAAGTCGTGGCGCCATATCCGTCTGACACCGAATGAAAGACCTCGAGCGATATGCGCTTATCGTGCGCGCGCACTCTGAAAAGATAGCCGCCGCTTTCTTTTGTATAGAGACGTATGCAGGGGTTGATGGCATCCTCCATCACTCTGGCGCGCTTTTTGTTTTTTTCAAAATAGTACCAAAAAAGGCCTGCCCTCAGCCGACACGAAAAAATGCCCATTCGCCCGACCGTGGCATCGAGTGCCTGAGAAAGAAGATCTCTGTCTACCGTCTCAAGCATCTTGACGGATACACGAAATACCGCCGTCCATTTTCTGCTTTTGATGGCGGGGTATAGCTTGGCCGCATTGTCAAGCCTGTACCATTTTGTCGGTTCATTTTCTTTCATCAGTTTGAATAATACTACTTATAATCTGATCGCACAAGGTATAAGCTTTGCTAAAATTGAGGGATATAGAAAAAAAGACAAAAATAGGGCGGAACGGCAGGGCTATCGTACGCCCATATGTTCCGCCAATAGTAGGGGTATTGGGGACAAGTTACTTGGATTGATCTACTTGGCAAGCTCTATAATGATAGAGACTCTGTCTTTGCTCTCGCACGCCTGATAGCTGACCTTGACGCCTGATTTTTTGATGCGCGACAGCGCTTTTTTGATCGTGTTGAGGTATATCCGATAGTCCCGCATAATACAAACAATGTGCTGGCCGCCTGACTCTGGCGGTACTTCGCCATAAAGTTTCGCCAGCGTTTTCTCCACAAGATCTTCGGTCAGCTTGACAGAAAGGTTCCTCTGTTTAATATCTTTGACCAGCTTTAATTGGGCTTCCTCGTTGTGCAGCCGCAACAGTGCCCGGGCATGGCGCTCGGACAGTTTATATGTCGATATAAGCTCTTTGACGCTTGATGGAAGCTTCAAAATACGCATCTTGTTCGCGACGGTACTCTGGTTTTTGCCAAGGCGCCGGGCAAGCTCTTCCTGCGTGAGCCCATGTTCTTTCATCAGGCTTTGGTAGCCTTCCGCTTCTTCAAAAAAATGCAGATCTTCCCGTTCCAGGTTTTCGATCAGCGCAAGGACCGCGCTGTCCTCGTCGATAGCCGGCTGGATAACGGCTTTGATATGTGTAAAACCCGCTTTGCATACGGCGCGCCACCGGCGTTCTCCCGCGATGATCTCATAATAATCACGGCTGAGTTTTCTCACGGTGATGGGCTGCAGCAACCCGTATTGTTTGATGGAATGTGCAAGTTCATCCAGGCTTTCTTCGGAAAAAACCCGTCGCGGCTGGTAAGGATTTGGACGGATGTAATCAACAGGGATGATCTCAAGCGTATTGTTCTCGCTTTTGTCCATACTAAATTTACGCAGATGCTCCGCGTCAGCTTTTTGAAACCTCAACAATATCAAGTCACTCCTTTACATTGCGCACACGCGCCACAAAAACAAAACCTGCGTCCATATCTATATCTATCGGACTTATATGCAACATTCGTCATAAAAGATTTTATACCTTTTGACATGGCAATAATTCCTATTATACGACATAAATAGTGGTGTTTCTAAAAAAATACAGATATTAATGTCGAAAAACAAGCTCATTGCTATTTATGATATGTTCTGCCGTTGATGATCATGAAAGCCCTGTAAACCTGCTCGATAAGAACGATCCGAAAAAGCTGATGCGGCATCGTCACGTCCGAAAAGGAAACGACGGCGGCCGCGTTTTCTTTGATATTGTCGCTGAGGCCGTATGACCCGCCGACGGCAAAAGTCATATCGCCCTTGTCCGCATATTTTTTGATCAAAGCCGCGAAGGCTTCGGACGTCATTTTATCGCCGTCGGGAGACAGCACGATCAGCGCGCCGCCGGACGATTCCAATATCGCGCGGCTTTCCT
This sequence comes from Eubacteriales bacterium, assembly GCA_028711205.1. Lineage (GTDB taxonomy): Bacteria > Bacillota > Clostridia > Christensenellales > SZUA-584 > JAQTSP01. The sequence goes on from JAQTSP010000050.1 coordinate 8,434, forward strand.
CATCCCGCGCTTTTTCTATCAGCGCCGCCGGTGCGCCGCCCGGCAGAGCCGATTCCTTCTTTTCAATGATGCGAAGGCGGCAAAAAGCGCCGAGGCGTTTTCTATACTCGGCCTCGGCGTCACGCCAGTACTTTTCCTTTAGTTTTCCGATGCAGACGATGTTGATACTCGTCATAACTATTTAATACTGAACACGCCCGTGACCCTGTCCCGAAAAGCAAGGCCCAGGCTGATGTCACGACCGGGCGTGATGCCGCCCTGCAAAAGCGTGTCGGTTACCGTCCTGAATGCGAGCTGCTCTAAATTGTTCTCTTTGCTCAAGTGCCCGAGCAGTATCGAAGACACACCCGCGGCCGCAAGCCTGAGCGCCGCGTCTGCCGCATCCTCGTTGGAGAGGTGCCCGTGCCGCGATTTGATACGCTGCTTCAGCTCATATGGGTATTTTCCGGCAGCCAGCATTTCCGAATCGTGATTGGCTTCAAGCAGCACCAGGTCGCATGCATGCAGCCGGTACTCGACAGTTTTTGAAAAATGACCGAGGTCGGTCGCAACGGCGACTTTTCTGGTGCCGCGCGACACGCAGTATCCCACAGGATCGGCCGCATCATGCGGTATGTCGTATGGTTCTATCAGCAGGTCGTCGATATAAAAAGCGTTCTTCGATATGATTCTTGTCAGGCGCGAGTGGACGCTGCCAAGCTTGTCGCCGCATGCCAGCCATGTCGGCTCCGTCGCATAGACGGGGATATCGTGCTTTCTTGACAATATGCCCGCACCCTGGATATGGTCGCTGTGTTCGTGTGTGATCAGTATGCCTTTTATGTCCCGTATGTTTTCGCCGATGCTCAAAAGCGCCTGCTCCAGGCGTTTGCCCGATACGCCGGCGTCAACGAGTATTTTTGTCCGCTCGGAGCATATCAGTATGGCGTTGCCGGACGAGCCGGAAAACAACGGCGTCAATGAAAGTGCCATGCGAAAAGTCCCTTTCGTGATATCAAACTATTATAGCATAAAGTGCGCGGTGTTTTCTACGTGGGATTGATTAATTTTGCATATCTATGGTATCTTTAAGGCACAGGAAAGGAGTGCGCTATGGAAAAATCGTATGTGCAGGTATATACGGGCAACGGTAAAGGCAAGACAACGGCGGCGATCGGGCTTGCGATGCGCGCGGCCGGCAGAGGCCTTGCGGTGAAGATCGTGCAGTTTTTGAAAGGCCGGGACACGGGAGAAATGTTTATGATCGAAAAAATTGATAACATCGAGCTCAAACGCGTATCGGACTGCAAGAAGTTCTTCAGGGACTTAAGCGATCAGGAAAGATCGGCCATGCGTCAGCATGTGGCTGACATACTGCCCGTCATCGAAAGCTGGCTCGGGTCAGCGGATCTTGTGATACTGGACGAGTCCATGGCCGCTGTTTCGGTCGGCATACTGAAGCTTGACGAACTGATGCATATCATAAATAACCGGGGCGGCACAGAGATCGTGCTGACGGGCAGAGACGCGCCCGCAGAGATAATCGGTATCGCAGACCTTGTGACCGAGATGCGCGACGTAAAGCATTATTTGCAGGACGGCGTGATGGCGCGAAAAGGCATCGAGTATTAAGAATTGGAGAGATGATATGGCGATCGTGATGATCACGGGCGGTGCCCGGAGCGGAAAGAGCGCGCTGGCCGAAAAAATGTGTATCGAAACGGAAAAAAGAGTCGGGTATATCGCGACGGCCGTTGAGACGGACGACGACATGCGCGACCGTATCATGCGGCACAGGCAGCGGCGGCCGGACAACTGGATCACTTTTGAGCGGTACAGGGATTTTGCGGCGCTGGCCGGGGATGACCGCTTTTTTGAGTGCGATGTGTTTTTGATGGACTGCGTGACCACGATGATCACCAACCATATGATGGACAGCGGCCTTTGCTTTGACACCTGCGGCCTTGGCGCGGTGCAGGCGCTTGAAGACGGCATAAGGGCGGAGGTTGACAGTCTGATCGCCGTGATGAAGACGGGCGGCAAACGGCTTGTCATCGTGACCAACGAGGTCGGTGCCGGTATCGTGCCGGCCTACAGGATGGGCAGCCTGTTTCGGGATATCGCCGGCAGAATCAATATGCATATCGCTGCCGCGGCGGACGAGGTGTACTGCACGATATCCGGCCTCGCCCTGAGATTAAAGTGAGGCGTTTATGAAAAGTTTTTTGCTGATGCTTTCTTTGTTCACACGGATACCCGTTAAGGCAAAGCCTGAGGCCGACGGCGCGCGTTTTCACATGGGCATTAAATACGTTTTTGTCATCGCGCTCTTGATCGGCGTTCCCGTCAGCCTGGTGATGCTGCTGGGGCAGTGGGTCGGGCCGGCCATCGCCGCGTTTGCCGCGTTTTTGCTGTACCTTCTGATCACCGGCGGGCTGCATGTGGACGGTCTCGCGGACACGATGGACGCTATGGGAAGCAACCGGGACAGGCAGCGGATGCTGGACATATTGCATGACAGCCACATCGGCACATTCGGCGTGCTGTCCGTCTGCGTCTATGCGATCGGCATGGTGCTGCTGCTGGCCCACGCCGACTATGTCGCGGCCGGGCTTTTTCCGCTTGTCGGGCGGACGGCCGCGCTGCTCATCGCGCGCATGTCGGGCTATGCCAGAGAGGACGGCATGGGCCGGCGTTTTGTGGAGGGCGTCGGGACGGGTCACGTGATCGTTTCGGTGACAGCCTACATCATCATTGCGGGCCTGTTCTGCGTTGATTTTTCCGCGATGGCGTTTGACATCGGTTATGCGGCGGCGCTTTTTATACCGTTTCTCGTTTCTTTGGGGACCATCGCTTTGGTGGCCGCCGGCATGTCAAAAAAACTTGGCGGCATCACGGGCGATATCATCGGCTTTAGCATAGAATCGGCTCAGCTGATGTATTTGTTTTTGTTCTGTGTTATAATAATGGTGTGGCAAACGGCATGATGCTGTTGCGCTTGCGCACCTGAAAGGGCCTGGTGTAAAATTGATGTGGTGAAATACGTCACAATGCGACAAAAAACATTCTTTGACAAACAGCCCGGCCGATATATAATGTAGATAAAGATTCGGGGGAAAACAAGCGAAAAGAGGGGCAGTTATGGGAAACTCGATCAATGATATTCATATGGAAGATTTTCAGAACGTGGTCAACGATTTGCTGATGAGGAACAGGAGCATACTTGATATCATTTCTAAGATTCAAACGAGTGCCGGGCGCGTCAACCGTGCCGTGGTCAAGTCTGTCACTCACTGCGGTTGTGTGGAGATCGACGGAAAAAAACAGACGTTTCCCGGAGAGGCCAGCATCGAGAACCTTCAGGAGCTATTATCGACGCAGCTTAAAGGCAAGCTTTGTCCCGAGTGCAGGGACGCGATCGAAAAAGAGATCGGCGGCGCATTGTTCTATCTTGCCGCTCTTTGCAACACGCTTGGCATCAGTCTTTATGATGTGATATTAAAAGAGAAAGAAGCGTTGAGCACACTTGGAAGCTACAGTTTGCGGTGACCAGGCATGAAAAGTTTTTGCGGCTGACCGGCCGCTTTTTTCATCAATAGGTGTTTTTTGATACGATTAACGATTCGCTGGCAAATAATCCGTAAAACATGATTTTTTTGTGTTGACAAGGATTGGGGTTTGTAGTAATATGTTATATTGCATTAACGTGCACATAATCGGGGGTAATATCCCGTTTTTGCACAGTAATGCACTGTTTTTTGAACGAATTTGATACCATAGGAGCGCGGTATATTATGAATTGATATTGGGAATAATCAGCGAGTGCCTTTATCGAAAAAAATATTTTTTTACATAACAGGAGAGTGGTTTAAAAGTTTATGGTGCATGAAATCAAAATTGGTAAACGAAGCAGAAAAAGCTTCTCAAACATTGAAGAAGTGCTGGACATGCCGGATCTGATCGAGATCCAAAAGAACTCATACAATAATTTTTTAGATGTTGGACTCCGCGAGGTATTGAATGACATTTCACCGATCACCGATTACTCGGAAAATCTTATACTGGAGTTTGTAGACTATTATCTTGATGACAAACCAAAATATGATGTCGAAGAATGTAAAGAACGAGACGTCAATTTTGCGGCGCCCTTAAAGGTGATGGTGCGCCTGATCAATAAAGAAACCGGTGAAATGAAAGAGCAGGAAGTGTTCATGGGCGATTTTCCGCTGATGACGCAGAAGGGCACTTTCATCATCAACGGCGCAGAGCGCGTGATCGTCAGCCAGCTTGTCCGTTCTCCCGGCGTGTACTACGACTATGCGATCGACAAATCGGGCAAGAAGCTGTATTCGGCGACGGTGATACCCAACCGCGGGGCGTGGCTGGAATATGAGACGGACAGCAACGACTGCTACTGGGTGCGTGTCGACAGGACAAGAAAGCTTCCGATGACCGTTCTTGTGCGTGCGATGGGATGCGGCACCAATCAGGAGATTACCGATCTTTTCGGCGATGAGGATTTTTTGCAGG
>JAQTSP010000051.1 GCA_028711205.1 Eubacteriales bacterium
CAAGCAGGTGTTCGGGCACGGCTGGCTGATGCTCGAGGGCGGAAAGATGAGCAAAAGCAAGGGCAACGTGGTCGATCCCGTTAAACTGGTCGAGCGCTACGGCGTCGATGCTGTCAGGTATTTTCTATTAATGGAATTGCCGTTCGGCGCGGACGGGCTGTATTCCAGCGAAGCGCTGCTGACGCGTACGAACGCCGATCTCGCCAACGACCTTGGCAATCTGGTATCGCGCACCGCGGCGATGATCGAAAAGTACTTTGACGGCGTCGTACCCGAAGAGTATGAGAATACGGAACATGACAAAGCCATCGAGGAACAGGGTGCGGCGCTTGGCGGCGTGGTAGAGGCTCATATGGACGCGCTCAGGCTGCCCGAGGCGCTGGCTGATATATGGTCATATGTGTCTGTACTCAATAAATATATTGACTTGACGGAGCCGTGGGCGCTTGCCAGGGACACGTCGAAAAAAGCGCGGCTTGCGGGTGTGATGGTGCACCTTGCCGAAGGGCTGCGTATAGTCTCGGTGTTGCTAACGGCGTTCATACCCGATACGGCGGTACGTATACAGGAAATTTTGGGTATTACGGATAAAACGTTGATTTCTTGGGACAGTCTGGATGTGTTTGGAAACAGTTTATGCGGCCTCAAGGTCAAAAAGACGCCGCCGCTGTTTCCGCGTATCGATGTCGGCAAAGAGCTTGAAGAACTTGAAAAAATATCCGACAACCGGTCGCTCAAAAAACAAAAAAAGATGCCGGGCAAACAGGAAACGGAGGGCATCATTACATACGACGACTTTAAAAAGGTTGAGCTGAAGACGGGCGTCGTTTTGCAGGCCGAGGCGGTTGAGGGCAGCGACAAGCTGCTGGTGCTAAAGGTCGAGGTCGGCGGCGAGACGCGGCAGATCGTGTCGGGCATACGGCAGTGGTATGCGCCGGAGGAGATGGCGGGTAAAACGGTGGTGGTGGTGACCAACTTAAAACCGGCCAAAATATTCGGTGTGGCGTCAGAGGGTATGCTGCTTGCAGCGGAAGCGGACGGCGACCTGAAGCTTGTGACCGTGGACGGGAGCCTGAAAAGCGGCGCGGAGGTCTCATAGATGCGGCTTTTTGATACGCACGCGCATCTGCTCGATCGCCGTTTTGACGGGGACAGGCAGGCGCTGATCGAGGCGCTGCCGGGGCTTGGCGTCGTGGGTGTGATCGAATGCGGCACAAGCGTCGACAGCAGCAGGAAAGCGGCGGCGCTTGCGGCCAGGGCCGGTTATATCTACGCGGCCGCGGGGATCCATCCGCACGATGCGGCGGAAGCGCCGGGCGATTACATTCAGCAGATCGAGGCGATCGCTTCACGGCAAAAAGTGGTGGCCATCGGCGAGATCGGCCTTGATTATCATTATGATTTTTCCCCGAGAGACGTACAGAAAAAAGTATTGGAGGACCAGCTCGCGCTTGCAGAGAAGCTGAAGCTGCCTGTCGCGCTGCACATGCGCGAGGCCACGCAGGACATGCTGGCGATCCTTCAAGAGCACAAAGGGCTGCGCGGCGTGCTGCACTGTTTTTCGGGCAGCGCCGAGACCGCCTTGCAGTGCGTCGACATGGGGTTTTGCATATCGTTTACCGGTACGGTCACGTTTGACGGCGCGAGAAAGACGATCGAAGCGGTACAGGCGGTACCGCTTCAAAGCATCATGGCCGAAACGGACTGCCCGTATCTTGCGCCCGAGCCCAAAAGAGGGGAAAGAAACGATCCGGCCAATGTACGCTACGTGCTCGAAAAGCTTGCCCTGATCAAAGGCGTATCGTTTGACGAGATGTGCGGGATCAATATTCAAAATGCAAAAGGATTGTACGCAATATAATGGATACATATGTTTATCAACTGAAAGACACGCGCTACATCAATCTGACGAACCGGTGCACGAACAACTGTACATTTTGCCTGAGAAACACGTATCACGGCGTCGGCGGATATGATCTGCGGCTTGAAAAAGAACCGGAAGCGGACGATATCATCGCAAAGCTTGAAAAACAGGGGAACGTCGAGAAGGTCGTTTTTTGCGGGCTTGGCGAGCCGACCATGCGCCTTTCTGCCATGCTTGACGTGGCGAAATATTTAAAACGCCGGGGTTCGCATGTGCGGCTCAACACAAACGGCCAGGGCAGCGCCTTTGCCGGCCGTGACATCGCGCCGGAGCTGCGCGGGGTTATCGATACCGTGTCGATCAGCTTAAACGCGTCAAGCGCGAAAGAATATCAAAAATTATGCCGCAGCGTCTATGGCGAGCAGGCATATTCACATTTGCTGAATTTTGCAAAAAGCTGCCTCAGAGAAGGCATCGAAACGTTGCTGTCCGTGGTCGATATCATCGGCGAAAACGAGATCGACGCGTGCAGACGCATCGCGGCAGAGACCGGCGCGAACTTCCGTTTAAGACATTATGTCGAATAAAAAATTCAGTCAGTAAAATAAAAAAATATTAATTTACGGTAGCTATTGGTATTGACACCACATATTGTGTATAATATAATAGATTTGCACAATAATTTGAGATTATGTTGAACAAGGATTTTTTAAGCGACGACGCAGCTGCGGCATGAAAACCTTGATTTTTTTCTTTAAACGGCAGACACGAACGATATTATTCAGGCTGACTGATATAACACATAATATATAAAAAGGGGTATCAATGTAAAGGGGGATATACCAATGTTCACAGTAATACTCAAACGAAGCGGTCAGAAAGAGACGTTTCAGCCGCAAAAGATCACCGATGCCATTTTTAAAGCCGCAAAAGCCGTTGGCGGCGACGATTTAAAAAAAGCGGAACGGCTCACCCGGCAGGTTGTGGACATCGCGCATATTCGGTTTGGCGACAGATGTCCGGAAGTCGAGGACATTCAGGATATCGTTGAGCGTGTGCTGATCAAAAACGGCCACGCGAAGACGGCAAAGGCCTACATCCTCTACCGCGAAAAAAGAAAAAGCGCGAGGGAAGCCAACGCTTTGATCGGCGCCACGATCGACATGTTTTCCGACTATCTTGCGGATAAGGACTGGGGCATCAAAGAAAACGCGAACACACAAAAAAGCGTCAACGGTCTTAACAACTACATACGCGAGGCGTTTACAAAGAAATACTGGCTGCACGAGATTTATCCCGAAGAGGTGAGAGAAGCGCATCTCTCGGGCGACTGCCATATACACGACCTTGGGTTTTTTGGGGCCTACTGCGCCGGATGGGACCTGCGGCAGCTTTTGATGCAGGGCTTTGGCGGCATACCCGGCAAGGTGGAAAGCAAACCGGCAAAACACATGCGCTCTTTTCTGGGCCAGATCGTCAATTCAACATTCACGACACAGGGTGAAACGGCTGGCGCACAGGCGTGGTCTTCTTTTGATACCTATTGCGCGCCTTTTATCCGCCATGACGCTATGACTTTCGCGCAGGTCAAACAGTGCCTGCAGGAATTCATATTCAACATCAATGTGCCGACCCGGGTCGGGTTCCAGTGCCCGTTTTCCAATCTGACCTTCGATATCAAGGTGCCGTCCATGCTGAGAGACCATCCCGTCATCATCGGCGGCGCGCATCTGGACATGGTTTACGGCGATTACCAGCAGGAGATGGATTTGTTCAACCTCGCTTTTTGTGAGGTGATGCTCGAGGGCGACGCGAAGGGCCGCGTGTTCACGTTCCCGATACCGACGCTCAACATCACGAAAGATTTCGAATGGGACAGTTCTGTCGTCGATAAGTTCATGGAGATCACGTGCAAATACGGCGTGCCGTACTTTGCGAACTACATCAATTCGGATCTGTCGCCCGAGGATGCGATCTCGATGTGCTGCCGGCTGCGGCTTGACGTGACGGAACTGAGAAAACGTGGCGGCGGGCTTTTCGGATCGAATCCGCTCACCGGCTCTATCGGCGTGTTTACGATCAACCTGCCGCGGATCGGATATCTCTCACGCACAAAAGACGAGTTTTTCGCGCGTATCAAGAAAATCGCCGAGATCGGCAAAACGTCGCTTGAGTTAAAGCGCAAGATCATCGAGCTGCAGACAGAAAAGGGGCTGTATCCGTATTCGGCGGTCTATTTAAGAGATGTCAAGAAACGCTTCGGGCAGTATTGGTACAATCATTTTAACACGATCGGCATCATCGGTATGCACGAGGCGCTGCTCAACTATATGGGCAAGGGCATCGAAACGGCTGAGGGCAACGCGTTCGCGGTCGAGATCATGCAGTACCTGCGGGAGCTGATGCAGGAATTCCAGAAAGAAACAGGGCAGTATTATAACCTTGAAGCCACACCGGCCGAAGGGACAAGCTATCGGCTCGCCAAGCTCGACAAAGAGAAGTATCTCGACATCATATCGTCGGGCGTCAACGTACCGTATTACACGAACTCGTCACAGCTGCCCGTCAAGTTTACCGACGACATCATGAAGATGATCGAGCTTCAGGACGAGCTGCAGTCGCTCTACACGGGCGGCACGGTTCAGCACCTGTATCTTGGCGAGAAGATCGACGATATCGAGACGGCGAAGCGCATCATACAGAAGATATTCACAAAGTACAAGATGCCGTATATCTCGCTGACGCCCACGTTCAGCGTCTGCGACGAGCACGGGTATATTACCGGAGAACAGTTCTTCTGCCCCGAATGCGGGGCCAAGACAGAGGTCTGGAGCCGTGTCGTCGGGTACCTGCGGCCTGTCCAGAATTTCAACGAGGGCAAGAAGGAAGAATACATCGAAAGGGTGAAGTTCGTTGTTCCAGAGGCCATTTAATCAATGCGTATAGCAGGGTTTGTTAAGAATTCATTTGTGGATTATCCGGGATACATCGCTGCCGCCGTTTTTGTCCAGGGGTGCAATATGGACTGCTGGTATTGCCATAACAAACAGCTGTGGAAAAGCGGGGCGCTGGTGGACGAAGCCCTGATCAGCGATTTTTTGGGCACGCACCAGGGATTTATCGACGGCGTGGTGATATCGGGCGGAGAGCCCACTTTGCAGAGCGATTTAAAACGGTTTATTCTCAATGTCAAAGAAAAGGGGTACCGCGTCAAGCTGGATACGAACGGCCTGAGGCCCGACGTTGTGCGGGATGTGATGGGGCATGTCGATTATATCGCGATGGATATCAAGGCGCCGCCGGGAGGTATCTCCCGCGTGGTGTCTTTTGATTTGGACGAGGCGCCGATATGGCAGACCGCGGATATGCTGATCAGAGGCGATACGGATTATGAGTTCAGGACGACGTTGATGCCGCTGCTGGATATCAGTGACATCGTCAGCATCGCGAAGCGTATAAAAAGCGCAAAAAAATACGCGATCCAGCAATACCGCAAAACAGACAACGTGGGTATTTCGCCAGAGCCGCTGGGAGCTGATGCCGTGCATCAGGCGGTAAAAGCCGCAAAGTTATATATTGAAAATGTTGTGGTAAGAGGCCTGTGATCTATTCGTCGAGCTGCTGTTCGATATAGCTTTCGGCACCGTCATACAGTTCGTCGACAACCGGTATCTGCCAGAGGCCGTATGCGACGCCGGCAATTGCCACAGCCAGCACGATCAGCGCGATGACCTTGATGAACCCGGGGATCAGCTTCCATATGATGCCGAACCCGATAAAGAAAAGCACGATGGCGCCGACGATGATGACCCACACGGGTACCGCATGGGCATATCCCGCGACATCGATGTTTTGAAGCGGGGCACAAGCGGCCAGCACACCTATTGCAAAAAGCACGATGAGCAACACAAGCAAAAACTTTTTCATGTCAGCGCTCCTTCCCGTTTCTATACCGCCATTATAGTTGATGAGTGCCGAATAGTAAAGGCATATTATTAGCGCATCATGTTGATTTTATCCAGCATGACGGCGGCTGTTTGACGGATATCCTTGTTCTCGTGTCTCTGTGCGTCGCGCAAAGCCTGATTGACAGCGTTGTCGTCCTTGATGCGGCCGAGCGCTTTCGCGGCGTCCATGCGCACATTGAGATCGGCATCGCCCAACATATTGATGAGTGGTTTGATTGCCTGTGAATCGCCGATGTCCCCCAATATCTTGGCGGCTACCCGACGAACGCGCACTGCACATCCTGGAGTGTTTTGATAAGCGGTTTTATAGCTGCCTGATTATTCGATTCTCCCAATAAGAATACGGCACAAAAGCGTACATAATCGGTACGATCGTTAGCGCATCAATAAGATACGGTAAAGTCCGCTCGAATTCGATCTCACCAAATTGGCCGACGGCCGTCTTCCGTATTTCGGAGTCCTTGTGGCCGAAATACTTAATAATGGCTCTAATCGCTTTATCGCTTTGCTTCTGGTCGGCACTTTCAGCGGAGACCATAAGTTCCTTAATCTTTACTTCGATTTTATTAATGTTTGCCATATTGATATACCTCCATAAAATTAAACGCAGCCAGCGTTTGCAATTATAACATATTATACAATATGTTATAAATAAATAGCATATATGTTTGCGTCATGCCAAGAAGTTCCGGTGAGGCTGTTATTAATTCAAACACACAGCCGCGGCCGTTAATTTTTCTTTTAAAAACCAGCGCCGGATGGTATGATAGACGGCGGAGGATATCTATGTTTATTGCCAGCAACTTAAGTGAATATACTGTGCTTGATACCGGCGGCGGCGAGAAGCTCGAAGATGTCGGCGGTATCATACTGCAGCGCCCCGATCCGCAGGTGATATGGGAAAAATCAAGGCCGGCGCTGTGGAAACCCCACGCGGTCTATGACCGCAGCGAAAGCGGCGGCGGAAGCTGGCGTTTTATCAAAAAGGTGCCGGACAAGTGGACGCTTAGCTACGGGCAGCTGAAGTTTTATATCCGGCCGACGGGTTTTAAACATATCGGCCTATTCCCGGAGCAGTCGGCCAATTGGGACTTTATTTCACAGAACATACAAAAAAGCGGGCGCAGGGTACGCATGCTCAACCTGTTTGCGTATACGGGCGGCGCCACGCTGGCGGCGCTTCATGCGGGCGCCGGCGTTGTACATGTGGACGCCGCGAAGAGCATGAACGAATGGGCGAAGGAGAACGCCGCGCTGTCGGGGCTCGGTGGTGCGGACGTGCGCTATATCGCCGATGACTGCCACAAGTTTGTGCTGCGCGAGCAGCGCCGCGGCAGCCGCTATGACGCCATCGTGATGGACCCGCCGTCATACGGCCGAAGCGGCAGCAAGGTCTGGAAGATCGAGGCCGACTTGTTCCCTTTGATCAGCGACTGCGCAAAGCTGCTGTCGGAGGATCCGCTGTTTTTTATTGTCAATTCGTATACCACGGGACTCAGCGATGTGGTCACGCGCAACATGCTGGTGCAATGCGTCGCCAGAGACAAAGGCGGCGCTGTCGAATCGGGCACGCTCGTGCTGCCGCAGAAGGATTCCGGCGTTTTGCTGCCATGCGGCACGACGGCAAGGTGGTATAAGTGAATGTGCTCTATGAAGACAACCATCTTTTGGTGGTCGAAAAACCGTACGGTGTGCCATCGCAGGCGGATAGCTCGGGCGATGACGATATGCTGAGCCTCTGTAAGGCATATATAAAAAAGAAATACGGCAAGCCGGGCGAAGTCTATTTGGGCCTTGTGCACAGGCTGGACAGGCCGGCGCGGGGCGTTATGGTTTTTGCGAGAACGTCGAAAGCGGCGGCGCGCCTGTCGGCACAGATCAGGTCGGGTGCCTTTGAAAAGACGTATCTTGCCGTGCTGACCGCTGCGCCGAAAGAAACCAAAGGCGCGCTTTGGCATCATCTCGTCAAAGACGAAGCGGCGCGCATCGCAAGAGTGGCGGATGAAAACATCCCGGGCGCTAAAAAAGCGGGGCTCGAGTATGAGGTGCTCCAGACAAAGGATGGTCTGTGCTTTGTCAGCATCAGGCTTCTCTCGGGCCGGTATCACCAGATCAGGGCGCAGTTTTCTCATATCGGATGCAGCGTCTACGGCGATATGAAATACGGTCCGCGCGACATCAAGGCAGAGCTTGCGCTTTTCGCCAGCCGGGTGTGCCTTGATCATCCGACAAAAGGCGATCGGATGTGTTTTTCGCTGACACCGCGGCATTTTCCGTTTGATCTTTTTGACAAATAATATTTGCATCCGTATCCATTTACACAGACCATACCGTATGTTATACTTGTGAGCCGGGACGGCAATCGCTGTCTTGGTATTATTTATCTGGAGGGTTAACATTTGCTCAAGGCTGTATTGTTTGATATGGACGGCGTGCTGATCGATACGGAGCCCGAATACAGGAAACAGGAAAAGATACTGATGGCAAGTATCGGTATTGAATTATCCCGGCAAGATAACGGTGCTTATGTGGGCGTTCATCCGCTCGAGATGTGGAAAGATTTAAAGAAGAAATACGGTTTTGCTGAAGACCCGCATGTGCTTGCGAAAGCCGAAGCCGACAACATGGACGAATACTATGCAAATGGTGTGCTGTGTCTCATAAAACCGTCTATCGCGTATTTAATAAGCTGTGCGGACAGCGGGTTAAAAATTGCGGTCGCGACATCGACAGAAAAAAAGAACGCCGAAAAGGTCGTGGCGCGCCTTGGGCTCGGGCGCTATGTGCAGGCGATATCCACAAGCTGTATGGCGGGCCGGTCAAAGCCCGCGCCGGATATTTTTCTTCTTGCCGCAAAGCTCCTTGATGTGGATACGGGCGAATGCGTCGTGATCGAAGACGCGAAAAACGGCGTGACTGCCGCCAAATGTGCGGGTATGAAAGTGATCGGCCTCAAAAGGCCGGGGAATAATCAGGATATCTCATCGGCGGACATGGTGGTCGCGTCACTCGGCGGCATCAGTGTGGATACGCTGCATGAGTTGTTCTAACAGTAAAACAGACGAAGCGGAGACTGGCCTCTGCTTTATTTTTTTTTGTTTTTCGGTTATAATGGGCGGAGTATTTTTTCGGAGGGTACGCTTTGACTTCTTTGACACTGAAAAACATAAGCAAGAGCTTTGGAGCGGATATCATATTAAATGATGTGTCACTGAGCATACAGGACAATATGCGGCTTGGTATCGTCGGCAAAAACGGCGCTGGGAAGACGACGCTTTTGCGTATCGTATGCGGCGAGTTATCAAGCGACGCCGGAACGGTCAGCATGCCGCAGGGCATACGCCCGGGGTATCTGCGCCAGGAGGTCGAGGGCGGCGGCGACGCGACCGTGTGGGAGACGATGCTTGCTGTGTTCGACCAGGCGCTCTCTCTGGAAAAACGTATGCGTGCGCTTGAGCACGATATGGAAGACGCGTCGGCCGACAAGGCAAAATGGCATAGTATGTCGCACGAGTACGAGCGTGTGACAAAGGCGTTCGAAGAAGCGGGCGGATACGGCTATAAAAGCGCGATCGGCGGCGTATTAAAAGGCCTCGGGCTTGGCGAAGACGTGTACGGCAGAGCGGTCGGTACACTCTCGGGCGGCCAGAAATCGCGGCTGATGCTTGCCCGGCTTTTGCTTGAGCGGCCGGGGCTGCTGCTGCTTGACGAACCGACCAACCATCTTGACACAGACGCGACCCAGTGGCTCGAGTCGTACCTGAAAACATGGCGGGGCGCCGTGATCATTGTGTCACACGACAGATGGTTTTTGGATCAGCTGTGTACACACGTGGGAGAGCTCAGCCGCGGCGCTATCGACATCTGTGCGGGCAACTACACGGCGTTTGCCATGAAACGGCAGGAAAAGCGCCGCTTGCAGGAAAAGGCGTTTGAGCATAACCAAAGAGAAATCAGCCGGCAGAAGAAAGTCGTCGAGCAGTATTATGCCTGGGGACGGTCGGGCGGCGGCAAGAATTTTATCAAAGCCAAAGCAAGGGAAAGAATGCTCGAAAAGATGGAGCGCGTGGACAGGCCGGAGAGCGAAGGCCGCGCGATGTCGCTTCGCTTAAACGCGGCGCGCCGCGGCGGTAACGACGTGCTGATGGCGGAAAACCTCGCGATGGCGTTTGATGGCCCGTTGTTTTCGGGGCTTTATCTGCACCTTGTCAAAGGCGACAGGGCGGCGCTGGTCGGCCCGAACGGCATCGGGAAAACGACGCTTTTGAAGATCATCGCGTCGCGCCTGAAACCGACGGACGGCAAAGTGATTCTCGGCAAAGACGTTGAGATCAGCTATTACGACCAGCTTCAGGAGACGCTGGGCAGGGATAATACGGTACTTGAAGAGATGCGCGGCGCTTTTCCAAATTTGACGGACGGTGAGCTGCGGCGCAGCCTCGCCGCGTTCCTGTTTTGCGGCGACGATGTGTTCAAGAAGGTATCGGCGCTCTCGGGCGGAGAAAAGGGCAGGCTGTCGCTTCTCAAGATGATGATGGGGCAGGGCAATCTGCTGCTGCTTGACGAGCCGACAAACCATCTTGACATGGACAGCCGCGAGGCCCTGGAAGACGCGCTCTGTGATTTTGACGGGACGGTGCTTTTTGTCAGCCACGACCGGTATTTCATCAACAAGATCGCGTGCCGCGTACTTGAGATGAAGGGACAGTCGCTTACGCAGTATGACGGCAACTGGTCGGATTATATCGCGCAGCTAGAGAAACAAAAAACAGCGCAGCCGGACGCGGACACGGGGCTCACAAAGACGGCCGCCGCGAAACAAAAACGCGCCGAGAAAGAGCAGGAAGAGCGCCGGAAAGAAGCGAAAAAACGCGTGGCTGAACTTGAAGCCGAGATCATGCTGATGGAGACGCGCCTTGCGGAAATCGAATCACAGCTTGCCGATCCGTCTGCGCTTGACGAGAAGGCGCTCTGCGCGTTCTCAGAGGAGCACGAGAGCGTCCGGCGGCAGATCGACGAGGCGATGCAGGCGTGGGAAGAGGCGCACACGATGGCGTGAGCGAAGGAGGTTCACATGCTGACGATACGCTATGCGGATATCAACGACGCAAAAACATTAGGCGGGATTCTCGCGCAGTCATGGCGGGTGGCCTATCAGGATATCGTGCCCGGCGAGATATTGGACCGGTTTAATGCAAAATACAGACAGAAATGCTTTGAAGCTCAGCTTATCGCGGGCGAAGAAGACTATGCCGTCGTACTCAGCGACGGACAGGAAGCCGGATTCATATGCATCGGCGCATGCAGGGATGACGATATGGACGAAGAATGCGGCGAAATATGGGGTATGTACCTGCTGCCGGAATACTGGCGCCAAGGCATTGGTACGGCGCTGATGCGCTGGGGTATGGACGAACTGAAGAAAAGGGGTTATACAAAAGCCGTTCTATGGGTGCTTGAAGAGAACACGGGAGCGCGGCGGTTTTACGAGAAGTGCGGGTTTGCGTGCGACGGCACGGCTAAAAGCATTGAGATAGGGAAAAAGCTTATTGAGTGCCGATATGTGAAGGGGATGGAATAGGGTGCGTTTTATCTGGAGGCGCTGCCTCCAAGCCTCCGCCAAAGGGATGCATCCCTTTGGAATCCCGGCGTGTCCTATCGCGCAGCGATAGGATACGCCGGGAAAGGTTTTTGTTGAAGTTGTTGGAACAGAGGTGAATTATGAGAAATAAAGAAAAAGATGCACGTTTTTTAGCAGCGCTCCAAAAGAATCACACAATTCAATGCTTAAACATGACTTCATTTGACATTATTGGAGAGTCTTGAAGTTGTCATTAATAAAGAAACAGTTACACTTAAACGGATTACTCCGGTTACAGCATTTTTTTTAAGAAAAGAACATTGTTGTTATTATCGACTTGATGATAAAAAGTCTATTAAATTTATTGACAACTGCTAATAATAAGTGTTGCAGAAAAACGCCGATCGGCGTTTTTTTATGGTTTCCAAAGGACTGTGTCCTTTGGTGGGGGTACGGGGGCAAAACCCCCGTAGATTAAACGTTATTCCATCTTCCCCGGATATGGCTTTTTCACATCATCCTGCCCTAAGAGATAATCGACGCTGACGCCGTGTATGCGCGCCAGTTTAATCAATATTTCGGGCGGCATTGTTCTGACGCCGGTTTCATAGCCGGAATAGGTTCGCCTGTTGATATTTAACTGGTCTGCAATCTGCTGTTGGGTCATGTCTTTGTCTTCCCTGAGATTTCGGATTCTTTCATAGACCATCATCATCACCCCATGATATTATAATACGGCTCAATATGCGCCATTGACTATTGGCTCAAATTGTGGCATATTAATTCGAAGAGTGAAAAAGGGATTCTTCGCTTCGCTCAGAAGGACATGAATGGCTATCATTTTGATGAATATTTTTGTTAAATCAACATCCTTTTTTGCTAAAATTCTAAGAAACGACATTTTCCGATATATAATGGGTATGGTAAATGATGGTTTATATAGTATTATAAGGGGTGATAATATGGATTGCTACCAGGAAATGTACCTTAAACTGTTCAACAAAATTACGGATGTTATCAATGAGCTGCAAAATGTTCAGATAGAGGCAGAAGAGATATTTATTTCATACAAAACACCCGACAATATTTTGCATATACCGCCGAAAGGTAAAGATGAGGAGTAAAACGACGGGAAACAGTCCGCGCGATACCATAAGATATGAGTTTTAATTATTATGTTCTAACCAAACAAAACATGTACAACCGCGGCAAGGCCAAGAAGCGGCCACTTCAGAAACAGCGCCCGTATATATTGGTTTTTTCAACGTTTCTTAAAATTTCACCTTCTCTGCGATGTATGCGCCGACCTTGCCGATATCGAGGCGTATCTGCGCCATTGTGTCTCGGTCGCGGACGGTGACGGTGTTGTTCTCAAGCGTGTCAAAGTCGATCGTAACACAGCAGGGCGTGCCGATCTCGTCCTGGCGTCTGTAGCGCTTGCCGATGCTGCCCGTCACATCGAAGTCGACCATGTGGTCACGGAGCAGCATGTCATAAACTTCCTGCGCCTTACCGACAAGCT
>JAQTSP010000247.1 GCA_028711205.1 Eubacteriales bacterium
GGATGTACGCAAGGCGGCTGCGAAAGCGCTGGGTCAAACTGGTGATGTGCGGGCGGTGGAGCCGCTGATCGTGGCGTTGGGGGATATGTACGAGGATGTTTGCAAAGCGGCGGTAGAAGTGTTAGGCCAAATTGGTGATGCGCGGGCGGTGAAATCGCTGATAGCGGCACTGGAGGATGGATGGACTATACGCTATAACGCTGCGAAACAGCGGGACAAGACAGACGATACATATGCCGATGAGTCGACAGCGCAGAGGCAAAAGTCACTGGAAGTAGCGCTGCTGTATAGTCACCGAATACGCTATGTTGCCGCGGAAGCGCTGATTATGATCGGTGACGCGGCAGTAAAACCGCTGATAGCGGTGCTGCAGAACTGGGAAAGTGATGTGCGCAAGGCTGCCGTATACGCTTTGGGCAGAATCAGTGATACGCGGGCAGTAGAACCGCTGATAGCGAAATTGAAGGACAAGCGTGAGAATGTTTGCAAAGCGGCGGTGGAAGCGCTGGGCGAAATCGGCGATGCGCGGGCGGTGGAGCCGCTCATCGCGGTACAGAAGCACTGGTATCGTGATGTGCGCAAAGCTGCAAAAAAGGCGCTGAAAAAGATAAGTCTGAATGCTGAACAAGCGGCGGACTATAATAAAGAAGGGCTAGCACAGGCGAACCATTATATTATCAGACTTTTATCCATGCCTGTCTGGTTAAAAGAAGATAATGATATTAACCGTCTTATTGACAAGGCACTGCAAGCGAACGGGTATAAGCGCGGTAACGCGACAATTGATTTTCAATTTGTTTCATCTGCCGATGAAGCCTATATGACGGCCCTGCTTCTTCGATATGAAGAAAAGATAGGCGTAAACATTGATAATGACAAAACTTTGGTGCATGGTATCATGATCATGGGCGAAACCGTGGGAAAACTGACAGCTGTTTTCTATAAAAAATAAATGCATATCCTGTTATGAATATTTACACAATAGCCATGGATTTTCAAAAAATATGGAAGCATTAGATTTTATAAAAGCACTAAGCAAGACCGGCGATGTGCATGCTGCAAAACTGCTGACAGCGTAAGCAAACGGCAGAATACAAGTGGCCTTTTTTTCAAGTAACGTCTACAAGTAACGCTGTGATGAAAAGGAGTTGAGATCATGTATTGTCCAAAATGCGGCGCCCACGTGCCGGATGGCAATATATATTGCTACGGCTGCGGCGCAAAAATCCATATGAAAGAAGACGGATTGCCGCGTGAACCCGGGAAGCAGACGCCGCAAAAAAACGAAGGCGCAAGGCCGGCAGACAGGCAGGCAAGCGATAAACCCAAAGCCGCCGGCATGTCCAAAAAAACCAGAGTGCTGATCGTTTTGATCGCCATTGCTGTATCAGTGTATCTGCTGCTGAACATAGAGGATGCCATCGCATATGTATATAGGGGAATCACCGGGAACGGGAATGAAACTATGGAATCAATGGAAGTGTCCGAAGCGCAGAAAGACGGTGGGGAAAATAAAACGGCATACCAGATTGGCGTTGCGCGGCTTGAGGACTCGGATACATGGAGGCCATACGGGCCTTGTCTTTGGTATCCGGATATAAAGACAGCGAAGAGGTTACGGGCAGTGCAACGTTGAGAGTTGGGATGATATCGGCTTTCCGCTGTGAATGGACATGAACGGAAGAAAGAAGGCTGTTGTGGAGCGAACCGGCGGTGATGCCGGGGATTTTCGAGACAGTTTTATTGACTCTGGTATGTACATTGTTGACAATTTACAATTGCATCAATATAATATTAAGTATCATTATGATTAAAACAAGGATAATGTGAATATGAAAACTGGTTTTAGAGATATAAGACTACAGAATAAATTCATATTGATTTTTGTTTTGGTTATGTTTATACCCACCATCGTACTTGGTTTTATTCTTTTTTCCCAATATCAGACAACTTTAAGGCAGCAGTCGTTCGAGTATAAACAAAATGCATTGACCGAAATATACCAGTATGTTGACGATGCAATAGGCCAAGACATTGCGCAATTTGAAGAGGTTTTTTATTCGAGAGAGTTTATTGACAGCATATTGGAAGCTGAATACTCGGAAGGAACGAACGTGCCTTTCTTTGTTGAATCCGGCACCGTAGTGTCCATGCTGGCAGATATGCTTGAAGAAACGCACGGCTTTTCTTCTGCGTATGTGTATCTTAACTCTGGAAGGAGGTATGTTTTTCAGAAAAATGATGAAAAATGCGATCCGCTATACAATCTGGATGAAGAGCTGTGGATTAAACAAATAGAAGAAGACAAATCCGACAAGAGCTTTATCGGCTTACATATCGACATGCAGACAATCAATAAAAACAACAGTGTTTTTTCAATTGTATTAAGAATGGATTTAACAGAGAAGCCGGATATATCTTATCCTGACGCGCACGTTTCGGAATTTGACGGGATTTTTTTTACCACACCAGTGTACATGATATGCAACATGGATTTTGACTATTTCGTAAACACATTTCTTAACGGAGAGTATTCTGGAGAGATAACCTGTACAGATCGCGACGGGACCATATTTTTCTCCTCAAATGAGAGCTTGATCGGGGAAAAAATTGAGACATATATCGATGATGTTGACACATCGCAACAGGAAGGAAACGTTGTCAGCGATATAGAGGAAGAAAAATATCTTGTCAGTTGGAGACGCTCTGAATTTACAGGGATTACAACGTTTATTGTCGAAGAAAACGATGAACTGGTAAAAGAATTGAACGATATGAAAGCGCTGACGATTTTAAGCATATCTGCTTTTTCGGTAATTTTTATTGTGCTGGTCATCTTTGTAATAAGAAGTATCACAAAACCTGTCGAAAAACTTGTGAAAGCCATGACAACAGAAAACGGACAAAGAAAAGGTGTTCCGGTTAAAGTCGACAGAAAAGACGAAATAGGCGTTTTGGGCGCGCAATATAATGCAATGTTAAATGATATCGACCAACTGCTTACTGAAATAAAAGGCGGTTATGAAAGAGAACGAAGATTAGAAAATGAAGTGCTTGAGGCGCAGATAAATCCGCATTTTATATACAATACGTTAAACAGCATAAGGAATATTGCAATCATGCAAAACTCACAGACGGTAGCGACGTCAATAAAAGAACTTATTTTAC